>ONWP01000056.1 GCA_900321595.1 uncultured Eubacteriales bacterium | reverse complement strand
TTTTTTCGCAGAAACGGAGGTTCACGATGAAGGTATTCCGAAAACAGATCAGCGTCCTGCTGGTCCTCGTCATGCTCCTGACCGCCGCTCCGCTATCGGTTTTCGCGTCGAACGAGGACGTGACCATTGATCTGAGCTACGAAGCCCCGAGCGCGCAGGATATCATGAAACAAACGACCGACTACGTATCAAAGGATGTCAGCGAAGACTACTACCGGGCGCACCGCAACGAGTTCCGCTGGCAGCACGCGGACGAGCTCTCGGTCCGGGACAACGTGGGACTTCGCAAGCTCCTGCAGTCCACCGACCCGAAGGACGACTACATCGCCCTGTCCGGCAACTGCACGCGCAACTCCGTCAAGTACAAGTGCGAGCCCATCGTCATCACACGCAGCAAGGTGCTCGACCTCAACGGCTACTCGATCATCATGCAGGACGACTCCAACAAGTCCAACGGCAGCAAAACCTACTCGCAGACGAAAAAGGAGGAGTTCCACAACTCGCGCCTGATCGAGATCGAGAAGGGCGCGACGCTGACGATCATCGACTCGAGCCGCTGGCGCGATCCCGAGGGCAAGGGCACCGGCTCCATGCGGATCACCGCGCGGATCATCAACCCCTTCAAGCATGACATCTACCACTACACGACCCGCGACCTGTTCTGGGTCAACGACGGCAATCTGATCATCTACGGCGGCACCTATCAGGCCGGCCGGCAGAAGGATCAGGTGGACTCGAACTTCACCTGGGACAAGCTCAAGACCGTCATCGGCACCGCGGTGAGCCTGGGCGTGAGCGTCGCGGAGTACGCCACCGGCATCGACGCCGCCACGAGCCTCTTCAAGGACACGTCCTCGGCGCTGTCCACGGCGCTGCCGAACAGCCCGGACAACGACAACGGCGAGGACGACCTGATCACCTCCACCGTCAAGCCCCGGGGCGAGAACGCGGTCGCCGAGGACCTCGTCGATACCCCCGCCGGCGAGAAGGACCGGCAGCAGTCCGTGGACGAGAAGCAGAAGACGAACTACGGCTCCGGCTCGTCCAACGACGCGAACAAGAGCTCCAGCGCGAAGTCCGACACCGATCAGGACGGCAAGGAGACGAAGCTCGCCAAGGCCCGCAAGGACGTCACTGACGCCGTGGTGAACGAGAAGGGCATCGGCGGCATGGTCGGCGGCGTGTTCAAGCTGATCGACGGCATCGCCGGCATGATCGGCCAGAACGAGAAGTCCCGCGTGACCGAGGTGATCCTGGGCACCTGCGTCCACGTGGGCAGCACCGGCACCTTCGTCTGCTACGGCGGCGATTTCACCGGCTACGGCTCCACGCCCCACACGCGCAACGCGGTCATCGAGGTCACCCAGGGCGATTACAACCAGAAGGCCGGGCGCTACAACGGCGGCCTCGTCTACATCTACGGCGGCACGTTCACCGCGCGGGCCGGCGCGAACGTCTTCAACACGACCCGGGCGAACTCCCTGCAGACCCGCAAGCAGACCGAGCGCGATACGGACGGCACGATCAAGGAGGTCACCGTGACGCTGGAGCCCAGCGAGACGAACAACCTCGAGGCGTTTGACTTCAACGGGACCGAGCCCGTGGACACCGGCAACGTGCAGGTGCGCGGCGGCGACTTCTTCTGCTACTACGAGTACATGATGTGCGCCGTCGGCGACGACGACAACAAGCACACGAAATTCCCCGGCACGCCCGGCGGAGTGAACCTGGGCGTCCGATCCTTCGGCGAGGACCTGATCCGCGACGGGCGCATCCAGATCAACGACAGCTACGGCGACGGCGCGCTGGTTCTTATGGACGAGCACAAGGGCCCGGACGACGAGGTCTACCACTACCGCCTGTTCTGCTCCGATCTGGAGCTTCGCTACAAGCGGTTCCTGCGCGTGCGCCCGAACGAGGCGAAGTCCAACACGACCCATTCGCTGAGCCTGCGCACGAAGTGGACCGCCAAAAACGCCGACCAGGCGACCCCCTGGACCAGCGACAAGGAGAACGACCGCACCGGCGCGTTCAACCAGACCGAGAAGGTCTTCTCCTTCCCGCTCAACAGCATCAACACCGGCAACTACTACGTGATCCCCGAGCTTGCGGCGACGAAGTCCGACGGGTCGGATATCGACACCAGCGCCGTCTGGTACTACAACACCCCGGTCAGCGCGAAGAACGACCCCCTGGGCGGCTTCGCCTACGGCAGCTGGACCATGTCCGGCGTCAAGCGCACCACCGGCGTGCGCGAGGAGTTCCGCCAGCAGAACTTCAACGAAGAGGACTGGAACATCCTCCGGTCGATGTGCTATGACGACACGCTCACCTTCCGGCAGGAGTCGTTCAACTACCTGATGAACATGAAGCGCTTCCGCTACAAGGTCTATCTGGTCGATCCGCTGACGCGCAAGAATATCGGCGACCCGCTCGTCGTCATCGAACGCGGCAGCCGTGTGGACGACCTGCAGTGCAAGCTGCCTCTCAAGGCGCTGGAAACCTACATGAAGAATAAGGTCAGCGGCTATAAGGGCTACCGCTCGGGCGAGATGTACCGCATCGAGCTGACCGTCGAGGAAACGCTCTGCTACGACTACAGCGGCGCCAGGAGCGATTATTCCGGCAAGCTGCCCGTCGCGACGGCGACCAGCTCCATCCTGTTCCGCTGCTACAACATCGACGAGCTCAAGGACGTGGGGCTGCCCACCAAGCAGGACGACTACACCGCGCTGCAGTGGCAGGTCACGCCCGCCGCCGGCGAGGTCGCCCGCGTGGAGATCGTCAACGGACACGCCGGCAAGGTGGACTTCAACGGCGACAAGATCTTCGACGTGTACTACCAGTGGTACGAGGTCGTGCCGGACGGCCCGGACAAGCTCATCGCCGGCACCGACAACGTGTACATGGGCACCGAGGTCGGCAAGGAGACCCACACCTACGAGTACTGGAACGTCGGCAAGGACGGCAAGACCTACGTCAACACGGTCAACCCGGCCGATCCGCTGGCGTCGACCTACGGGTCCAACGGTCTGCCGAAGGATCAGATGCAGTGGAACGCGACGATGCTGCACGCCTACACCCACGAGATGACGACCGCCACGGGCATGCTCAACATCGACCCGAACAAGGACAGCTCGATCCCCAACAACAATCCCTACGCCACGGGCACGGATTCCTGCTACATCCCGAAGGAGCTCGCGGGCAAGCAGATCTACTGCAAGGCGATCGTGGTCAACTGCACCGAGGCGTGGCAGAAGGAGTACGACCGGCTGCAGACCTTCTACACCCATCCGGTCGAGGTGCCCCGCACGTTCGAGCCCGTCACCGGCGAGGTGCGGCAGCAGCGCGACTGGTCCTTCATCTCGAATCAGCGGCCGACGACGCTGCTCATCAAGAATCTTTCCGGCCTTGAGGACGACGAGTACGTCACCGACGTGTACTACCGCGCCGGCGGCGGGATGAAGCACTTCTCCGGCCTCAAGGTGAAGCAGGGCGAGCCGCTGCCCACGGCGAAGTTCCCGACCGATTTCTATCCGGACGGCAAGTGCCCGTACCGGAGCGTCGACACGGAGGCGATCGTCTGCACCAATCTCGACCGCGGCCCGACGCAGGGCGTGCTCGGCGGCAAGCGGGGCTACGCCCTGCGCGGCGGATCGATGATCATCGACACCGAGGCGGAGTCCTTCGCCTTCCCGGTCTCGTCGCTGACCTTCGTCTCGCCGAATCCCGGCCCGACGTCGACGCGGGTGCGCACCGTGCCGGCGAGCCCGACCAAAGCGCCGACCTATTACGAGGGCACGAATTTCACGGCGACGAACGCCGGGGTCGCCACGCTGACGCGCGACGGCGTGCTGACGCTGACCGGCAAGCCGGGCGAATGCGTCATCACCCTCGACAGCCCCGACGGCAAGAAGCCGCAGCTGACCGTGACCGTGCAGAAGAACATCACGGCGGTCGCGTTCTCCGGCCTCGACGCACCGGAAAAGGGCAAGCCCTTCGACGACAGCGTCGTCCTGCCCGACGACAGCTGCCTCAAGGCCGAGGTCTACTGGACGCACGGCGCGACCGGCTACCGGGTCAAATCCGACGAAACGCCGGACGAATTCTCCTACTACGACGCGCACGTGGTGCTGACCGCGGACGCGTTCGGCAGGTTCCCGCGGTATCCGGTCGCCTGCGCCGCCGAGCTGACAAAGGCTGACGGCAGCGCCGAGAAGCTCGAGGAAAAGCCCTACTTCTACCGGCACTTCTCGGTGAACGACGCGGCGGACCGCTATGAGTGCGTCTACACGTTCGGCGCGGTCAAGGGCGCGAACGTCGGCGTCATCGACAAGATCTATCTCACGTTCCCCGAATCCGTGCCGGAGGGCACGCGCATCGAGGACTACCTCGCCTCGATCACGGCGAACTGCGACGTCGGCTACCGGGAGAACCCCGTCGAGGCCTCGATCGCCTACGATCCCGGCGCGAAGGGCGTGCTCAACGTGCTCGGCTGGCGCGAGCTGGGCGATCTGCAGGTGCTGACCCGCGGCGTCCACAGCGGCTTCAAGGCGCGGATCTCGACCCCGGCGGGGACGACGATCACCTTCGGCCCGAACGTGGAGGTCATCGCCAACGGCAAACCCGTCGAGACGGTCACGAAGCGTGAAAAATACTACACGGAGGTCGACCTCTCCGGCGTGCTGGATCTGACGGAAGGCATGGCGCTCGGCCTGCGGCCCGATTACGACATTGCGGACTTCCAGATCGCCGTCGGCGACTCGGTCCGTGCCGACGACCTGCTGATCGACCCGTCCGGCACGGTGTCCCTGATCGCGCAGGCGGACGAATACTCCACGAATTACGAGGTCGACACGGCGGAAAACGCGTTCGTCGCGCGCAAAAAGAGCGACTGGTCCTACGGCACGAGCTTCTTCATGACCGCGGAGTTCGACCTGAACGGCGACGGCCAGGCGGAGGTGCTCGAACCGTTCTCCGTCTCCCGTTACATCTATGAAAAAGCCTCCGAGAAGCCCGCCGTGACGCCGCCGGAGACCGAAGACCCGAGATCCGGCACGGCGACGGTCAAAAACGCGGACGGCAGCGTCATTTGGAGCGGCGCATACACCGAGGGCGACAGGCTCGAGCTGCCCGAAGGCTCGCTTGTCACCGGCGCCGAGACCGGCGCGGGCGAGAAGGTCAGCTTCTCGGCGCGGGACGGCGCGCTGTACGGCTTCGGACAGGGCGACGCGGTCACGGTGAACACGGCGCCCGTCGATCCGGGCGCGCTGACCGCGGGTCTCACGACGCTTCGCATCGATCCGCCGGAAAGAGCGGTCCTCTACTCCCTCGACGGAGAGATCTGGTCGACGCAGACCTATTTTACGGGCCTCACGAGCGATACGGCGTATGTCCTCTACTGCCGGCAGGGCCTCGGCACGCCCGTGACGGTCGTGCCCTTCCGCACCGCACGGGGCGAAGGCTACGGCGTGTGGGTCGGCCGGCGCGAGGCGACGAGCGCCGACCCCGGCGATCTCGTCCGGGACGGCTGGCACTATGACGCGGCGTCGAAGACGCTGACGATCAAAGACCTGACGCTCGACACCGCCGGCGCCGTGGCGAAGACATATCATCTCGACGGGTACGACCTCTACTACGACTACGCGGCGATCTTCGCGGAGGACGATCTGACGCTCGAGCTCGTCGGGAACAACAAGATCGTCAAGCGCTCCTCGAGCGACGCGAACAACAACGCCTGCGTCCGGACGAACGGCAATCTGACGATCACCGGCGACGGCGATCTGACGCTGACCGAAAACGGCGCGGGGTATGCCCGCGGGCTGTCGATCGGGGATAAGACCGTCCGGCTCGAGGGCTCCGGCACGCTCACGTTCATCGACGTGCGGGGCTTCACGGGACCGCCGGTCAACGCGCCGGTCGTCTCCTATAAAAACGGCGATATCGTCTTCCGCACGCGCATGACCGACGGAGGCCGCAAGGACACGCTCGTCGACGACAAGGCGATCACCTTCGACTTCACGGACGCGGTCCATGACCTGAAGTTCTATCAGGGCGAAGGGACCGAGACCGCGGTCACCCGCGACAAATGGATCGACGTCGCGACGCCGGGCAACGGCGTGGAGAGCGACTGGCTGCGGCTCGAAGCGCAGCACACGGCGGAAAAGCGTGAGACGAAGGCCGCCTGCCTCGTCTCCGGCGACTGCGAGACCGGCGCGACCTATTACATGAGCTGCGCCTGCGGTCACATCGACCGGACGCGCACCTTCACCGCGGAGCCCGGCCGGCACCAGATCATGCCCTACGGCGGCAATGCGGCGACCTGCACCGAGGACGGCTGGAGCGCGTACAGCGTCTGCCTGAAATGCGGCTGGAACAACTTCGAGGCGATCCCCGCGCTCGGCCACGACTGGACGGTCTACGCCGAACAGCAGCCGACCTGCACCGAGGCCGGTTCGCCCGCCTATGAGCGGTGCAGCCGGTGCGGCGTCTCCACGAAGCCGAAGCTCGCCCCGGACGACCCGGCGTGGGCGAAGCGCCCGCACAGCACCGTGTACGTACCCGGCAGGGCGGCGACCTGCGCTGAGGCGGGCCGCGCGGCGCATTACAAGTGCGAAACCTGCTCGAATATCTTCCTGGACGAGGCCGGCGAGTACGCCACCGCGGAGTCGCTGCTCGCGATCCCCGAGACCGGCCACATCCCCGAAACGGTCCCCGGCAAGGCCGCGTCCTGCACCGAAGCGGGCCGCACGGACGGCGTGAAGTGCGCGGTCTGCGGCGAAACGCTGACGGCGCAGGAGGCGATCCCGGCGACGGGGCATAAGGACGACGACAGGGACGGCAAGTGCGACGTCTGCGGCGAGACCGTCACGCCGCCGAAGCCCGACGGGCTGCGCGGCGACGCGAATCTGGACGGCAAGGTGCTCGCGAACGACGCGCGTCTGGTTCTGCGGGCCTCCGCGAAGCTCGAAACGCTCGAGGGACAGGGCTTTATCAACTGCGACCTCAACGGCGACGGCAAGCTGCTCGCGGGCGAGGCGCGCAAGATCCTGCGCTACAGCGCGAAGCTGGAAACAGAGATCTGAGCTGCACGAACAAAAAAACGATCCGAAGAGAGACACGACGTAAGGAAGTTGTGTCTCCCTTCGGTTTTTGTAATCAGCCGGAATGATTGAATGACGGGACAAATTCAATTTATATCGGAGAATTACTAAAAATGGAAAAGATTTTGACTGACGAACGGAATGGTTGGGAATATGAGTTGATCGGGGAGCCGTATTACCCCACGGGCAGGGTGATGCGGGACGGCAGGTTACAGCCGGAAACGGTTGACGCGGATGACGGGCCGAAAAAGGAAACTATTATCGACGTCCGGGGCAACAACAGACAGAACAGCATTATTCGATACCGCTCTTGCAGCCGGCAATCGATCCATCGCAAAACGGCAGTATACAGAATCAGCAAGAGGATACACCGGGATGTGAACGAGAAAGATGCAGCGGATATCTTGACGCGGATTTCATATCATCAATTGCCGGATGTGTGTATGACAGCGCCGGGAACGACGCCATGAAAACAGAAATAAAGCGCTTTGGAAAGCCTATGGAGCCGGGAACGAAAAGAGACCGAAAAAACAGTCCCCCGCGCAACCGCGGAGGGCTGTATGATCCGTGTCAAAGGAAAGTGTGTTATACGTTCCTCCGACCGCTGACCGGCAGTTACTGATTCACGCCGAACAGAGCGAAAAATGCGCGGAAGTAGGCAAGGAAGCCGTGGAGCACAATGATCAGCTTGTCCAAAAGGCCGCCGTCGTGATACTCGCCGCAGTATACGCAGGGTGTCCCCCCGGTGGGATCCGAAGGCTCGTCAGCGGGCTCGTCGGGCGTTTCGGCGGCGGCTTTCAGCTCGTCATATTTCGCCTCGGCGGCGGTCAGGACGTCGACGTTCTCCACAAGGGCTTTCTGATCGTCGGTCAGCGCGTCGTAAGCGGCTTTTGCTTCGTCGATCTTCGCCTTGCTCTCGTCGGTGTAGGAAACCTCGCCGATGGCGTCGATCAGGGCGGCGACTTCGTCGGCTGCAGCCTGATCTGCGGCGGCTTTTTCTTCGGCGGTGAGCTGCGCGTCGGTCTTGAGCTCGTTGATCAAGGCTATCGTCGCGGAACGTATCACGCTGATCGCGGCGGTGTCCGTGGCGGCGTCGATCGCGACGCAGGCATTTTC
>ONWP01000101.1 GCA_900321595.1 uncultured Eubacteriales bacterium | reverse complement strand
TCTCGGCTTCCGGCTCGGCGGGTGTTTCGAGCTCAGGCTCGGGCTCCGCCGGCGTTTCCGCCGCGTGCTCGAAGGCGACGGATTCCAGCACGGTCTCCGTCTGCGCCGGTTCGGTCTGCGCTTCGGGCGCGTCCGCATCCTCCATGGAGACGAAATCCTCGAAGAAGTCGTCGTCCGCTTCCTCCGGCTCATCCAGAGAGAAGCCCTCCGCCAGCGCGGCTTTGGTGCCCTCGAAGGACGCGTAGGCGCTCAGGCCGAAGCATGCGAGCACCGCGTCCACGTCGTGAGACGCCACGGCTTCGTCGAGCGCGCTGCGGTCGGCGCACAGGGTGATCGGCGCGGTCTCGATGGGCGCGGGACGCTCCTGCGCGGGCACGCGGGGCAGCTCGTTCATGGACTGCAGCGCCTGTTCCAGCGCGGCGGTGATCTTGTCGTAAACGGCGTTGCTCGCGCTGCGCACGGCTTCGACGCTGTCGCAGTGCTGCGCAACGGCGGTGTTGACGGCCGCGGTCTTCTCCTGCGCCTCGTCGTTTTTCGCGTTCAGGTCAGACTGCGTCTTCAGCAGGAAGGAGACGGTCTCGCTCTTGGCGCGGCGGACGATGCCGTCGGCGTAATCGTTCGCTTTGTCGGTGATGACGCGCGCCTGTTCTCTGGCGCCCGAGAGCAGGGCGTCGCGGCGGGTCATCACGCTCTTTTTCAGCTCGAAGGCCTCCTGCTGCATCGCCTTGGCGGCGGCGGTCTGTCTGACGGCCTCCTCGGTGATCTCGCGGGTCTTATCCACGGCTTCTGCCTCCGCCTGCGCTTTGATCTCGTCGGCGCGGTCGTGCGCGGCCTTCTCGATCTCGGCGGCGCGCGCTTCGGCCTCGGCGGCCTTTTCCCGGGCCTGCTTGTCCGCTTCGGTGAGGATCTGTCCGGCGCGCTCGTCGGCGTCGGCCAGAATGTCGTCCGCCTGGTCCTCCGCCTCGTCGAGGATCTGCGCGCGCTTCTCCTCCGCCTCGGCGACGGCCTGATCGAGCGTGCTGTTGGCCTGCTCCAGGATGCTGTCGGCGGTGGTTCTGGCCTCCGCGACGATCTGGTCGCGATCCGTGTAAGTCTGACGCGCCTGCTCCTTGGCGGCGTTGATGATGTTCTTGCCCTCGCTCTTGGCAGCCTCGATCATCTTGGCCACCACGTCCTCCGCGCCGGCGATGGTCTGCGCGGCGGTTTTCTGCGCCGTGAGCATCGTCTCGGTCATGTAGTCCTCGTTGCGCTTGTATTCGTCGATCTTGCGGGCGAATACGGTCAGGCGGCGGACGACCTCTTTGTTTTCGCCGTAGAGCTTGGCGAATTCGTCCGCGACGGTCAGCAGAAAATCGTCGACCTCGGTTTTGTCGTAGCCGCCGTCTTCGGTCATGGCGAATACGTGGGAACGTATTTCATCGGAAGTAAGCATGATCTGTCACTCCTGTCGATCGTTATTATAAAAAGTATGCGCCGTTGTTTTCAATTTCGTAAAGCAGATCGCCGATGACGTTGATGTCATAGGGCGCCAGGATAAAGGTGCTGCGGGCGATCTTGCGGATGCGGCCGTCGATGGCGTCCACGTAGCCGGACAGGAAGTCCAGAATCCGCTTGGCCTCCTCCTTGGGCAGCGCCTCAAGGTTCAGCACGCAGATGATGTTCTGCTTGATCTTGCGGCCGATGATCTTCGCGTCGGCGTATTTGGTCGGCTTGGTCAGCATAACGCTCAGCCGCGCGGTGGCGTTGACGCTGTAGACCTTGTCGCCGGTGGCGGTGTAGCCGGGCTGGCGGTCGGGGTCCGGCTGACGCGCCTCCGTCTTCGGCTTCGGCGCGCGGGGCATCTGCGGGGTATAGCCGCTCTGGGATCTGTGCGGCGCTCTTGCGCCTGCCGGCCGCGCCGGGGCGCCAGCGTCGGGCTGCGCCGCGAACTGATCGAGCAGCTCCTCGGCGGAGACGGGCTTCGCGGGGCGCTTCGGCTGACGCTGCTGCTCCTGCGCGGGCGCCTGCGCGTTCTGCGCGGCCGGTTTCCCCTTGCCGCGGCGCGGCTTCACGTCGTCGAAGCCCTGCGTCTGGCCGGCTGTGTCGTCGTCGTTCCAGCCGGGCGCATCTTCGATAAAACCGCCGTCATCATCGAGGATGATATCGTCGACCGGCGTATCGTCAGTGGGTTTTGCGCTGAACAAATCCGATATAAATGACATTTATGATCGTTCCTTTCGATGCAGTGTTATGGATAGATGCGCGCGCCGAAGATCGCGGAGCCGACGCGGACCAGATTCGATCCGCAGGCGATCGCGTCCTCGTAGTCGCCTGACATTCCCATGGACAGGATGTTCATTTTTATATTATCTCTTTTTTTATCGCCAATGTCAACAAACAGTTGATGCATTTGTGAAAAAAAACTGCGCGTCGCGGCGGGATCGTCGCTGACGGGGGGGATGGTCATCAATCCCTGCACCGCGATGTGCCGCATCTGCGCCATTTCCGCGAGCAGCTCGTCGAGCAGCGCGCGGTCAAGGCCCGTCTTGTTTTCCTCGCCGCCGATGTTGACCTCCACGAGCACCGGGGTGACGATTCCGAGCGCCTCGCTCCTGCGGTCGACGGCGCGTGCCAGATTCAGGCTGTCCACGGACTGGATCATATCGACCTGCCCGACGATCTTGTTGACCTTGTTGGTCTGCAGGTGCCCGATCAGGTGCGTCTCCACGCCGTCCAGGCGCAGCGCGTCCTTTTTGCCGAGGAATTCCTGCACCTTGTTCTCGCCGATGAGGTCGACGCCCTCGTCGATCGCCGCGTTGATATACGCGGGCTCGACGGTTTTGGTCACGGCCATGAACCGGACGCTGTCGGGCGCTCTGCCGGCGCGCACGGCGGCCTGCCGGATGCGCTCCCGAATGATTTTTACATTTTCACGGACAGACGCTATGCGCTGTTCGTCAATAGATCCTGTCTCCGTCATGGAGATTCCTCCCTCCCACGATATAGGTGTCGAACGGGCGCAGATACGACGCGTCGCCGACCTGTTCAAAGTCTTCATCCGTCAGCTGATCCCGCAGCTTGACGACCGTGTAGTCGCCGGTCTCCGCGGCGCGCACCACGCTGCGCTTGCGGATGAAGCCGTCGACGAGCGCGTATACGTAGGCCTGCTTGTTGTTGTCGGGGTCGCGGTAGATGGCGCTCGAAAGCACCTTGAGGCCGTCGAAGGTCTGGATGCGGATGGAGACGACCTCCTTGCGCAGCCGCGCGAGATCCTCGTTCATGTATTTTGTGCGCAGCACGACGGCTGTGCGGTTGGATTGCTGATCCCGGACGACGCGGTAGACCGTGGTCTCGATGCTTTCGGAGGCCGCGTAGGGGAAGGTGACGAGGTAATCGGAGTCCTCGTGGATGTCCTTGCCCTCGCCGAAGGACAGGTTGCCCACGATGTACCACTCATGACTGGTCATGATGCGGCCGATGACGTTCGATTCGGAGGACTCCTGCGCCG
>ONWP01000168.1 GCA_900321595.1 uncultured Eubacteriales bacterium | reverse complement strand
GCGCCCGGCAGACACAGCCTGCTCATCGATCTGGGCACCAACGCGGAGATCGTGCTGTTTTCCGCGTCGGACGCGCTGTGCACCGCAGCGGCGGCAGGACCCTGCTTCGAGGGCGCGAACATCTCCTGCGGGATGAGCGCCGTTCCCGGCGCGGTATTCGCCTACCGCGGCGGCGAGCCGCGCGTCATCGGCGGCGGCGCGGCGAAGGGGCTCTGCGGCTCCGGCCTCGTGGACCTCGCGGCGCATCTGCTGCGGACGGGAGCGGCAGACGAAACAGGCTATATGCCAAACGGCGGGTTTCCGTTCGCGACTGGCCTTGTCTTCACACAGGCCGACCTGCGGCAGTACCAGCTGGCAAAGGCCGCCGTCTGCGCCGCGATCGAGACGCTGCTTGCTGAGAAGCGCGTCAGACCGGAAAATGTGGATACGGTCTGGCTTTCCGGCGGATTCTCCTCTCACATCGACGTCGACAGCGCCGTCGCGACCGGTCTGATCCCGGCGTCGCTCAGGGAAAAATGCGTTCCGGCGGGCAACACCAGTCTGGCCGGGACGATCCGGTACGGCTGCGGCGCGCCGCTGCCGGCCTGCGCCGGTAGCGCGGGGTACCGGGATCTGACGGCAAGCGCGGCGTTTTCCGAGCTGTTTATCGAACGCATGTCGTTCTGCGCCGCGGACTTCGCCGTAAGATAAGCTAAAATAGGAACGCCGGGGGCAGACAGACTGCCTCCGGCACTTTGTTATCGTCTGAAAAACACGCGCGGTCAGCTCTCGATCTTCGGGAGCAGCGCCCAGATCCGCTGGAACATATAGGCGATCCTGTGGAAGAACGCGACGATCGCGCCGCCGAACCCTTCATGCGCCTTGTTGCAGTAGGGGCATCCGCCGTCGTCCACAACGCAGGAAACCGTGAGCGGCTCGCTGTCGTCGCCGTAGGCGTTCTCCGCGACGACCTCGATCTGATACGAGCCGGCGGAGAGCTTCTCCAGCCGCAGATCGACGGTCGGCTGCTCCACCGCGCGGTAATACTGCGGCAGCGTCCAGGTCTCGGCGACCAGCATTCCGTGCGCGTCGAAGGCCTTCGCCCGGTAAAGGACGACCGGCATCCCGTCTGTGGACGCGGCTGCGCTGACGGTGACGGTGCAGGCGCCCACGTCCGGCGCGGCCGTGATCTCTGCGCCCGCATCAAAGGCCGGTGCGCTCGCTGATGCTCTTCTCTTTGCCGGCGTGTAGGAACGGTTCGCGGGATCGGCCGGATTATCCAGTACGTATTCGACCAGGCGCTCGCCGGCCTCGATATCCATCCCCTGCAGGCGGATCCGGTTATTCGCGTCCACCTCGACGATCCAGTAAGTCGCCGTGCTGTACGCGTCGGCGGGATGGTAGGTTCTGGTCCGGTCGACGGTGAACTCCGAATAATAGATCGCGCCGGTGCCCACAGCCGTGAAGTCGCCCTGCCAGATGGATCTGGGATCGTTGAGCGGATAGTGGGAGTGGCCGGAGAAATCCACGACCTGCGGATACTGCTTCAGGATGCTGTTGAAATAGGTGACGCCCCAGCCGTCGAAGCTCGAGCTGCCGTAAACCGTGTTCCGGTTGTGCTCGTGATGGATGACGAAGACGGGCTTCGACGGATCCTCCGCCGTCGCGGCGTCGAGCTGCTGCCGCAGCCAGGAGAGCTGCTGCGCGTCGTAATGCTGACCGGACATCGGCGATACGGAGACGCCGATGAAGTGGTATCCGCCGATGACCTCGTGGAAATCGGCGTTCACGCCGGTCAGAGACGTGTAGTAGCCGCGCAGCTTCTTGTGGTTCATCTCATAGCCGTCATGGTTCTTAGCCACCACGCCCAGATACCGCGTATCGCCGCGCAGGGAATCCGAAACGGCGCTCCAGAAATTCCGGAACTCGTCCTCGGTACCGTCGTTGGTCAGGTCGCCGACGATCAGAAGCGCGTCGAGGGCATTGTAGGACGGATCCGCCTCGGCGATGTCGTAGGTCATCGACATCATCCTGCGAATGCGGTCCGCGGTCATGTTATCGGTCGCGCGCACATGGCTGTCGCTGGATGCGATGAAGCGAAGCACGGGAACGAAAGCGTCATCCGCCGCGAAAGCGGCCGGCGCCGCGGCCGACAGGAGCAGCACTGCCGTCAGGAGGGCGGCAAAAAACTTTCTGAAACGATACATACGCGATGCCTCCCGGATCAAATTCGGTCTTATTTTATCATAACCGCGACAAAAAAGCAAATCATTTATATAGCAAAACCAGTTTTTGCG
The DNA here is from genome assembly GCA_900321595.1 of uncultured Eubacteriales bacterium. Taxonomy (GTDB): domain Bacteria; phylum Bacillota; class Clostridia; order Oscillospirales; family Acutalibacteraceae; genus UBA1081. The sequence goes on along the minus strand of ONWP01000168.1, from coordinate 1,282 downwards.
CCGTTTCTTCCGAATTTATAGGCAAATCGACAGATTTTTCATTGATTTCCGCGCGGCGAATGTGTAAAATGAGATTAACGAACGTTTGGGAAAATGAGGTGCGTTATGGAAAAATATCTGAAGTTTAAAGAGATCGCGGCGTATTCGCTGGGTCTGTTCGGGTTTCAGGCGATCGTCGGATTCCTCAACAGCTATCAGGCGGAGTTCTATCACGCGCAGATGGCGGCGAATCTCGCTGTCGTCGGCGTGCTGATCCTGGTGGTCAAGGTCGTCTCGGCGATCTTCGACCCGGTGGTCGGCAATCTCATCGAGCGCGGCCGCAGTCCGAAGGGCAAGCTGCGCCCCTTCATCCTGTACGCCATCGGACCGCTTCTGTTGCTGACGATCCTGCTGTTTGTGCGCGTGAAGCTGTCTGGCGTCACGCTGTACGCGTACATTTTCATCACCTTCCTGCTGTGGAGCATGGCGATGACGCTGGGCGACGTGCCCAGCCAGGGCATCGCATCGGTGCTGACGCCCAATCCCACGGAGCGCACAAACGTCATCTCCGTCGCAAACACCTTCAAGCAGATCGGCTTCTCGGCGGCCGCCGTACTGGTTCCGGTCGTGTGTCTGCTGATCCCGGGCGGTTCCCGCGTCTTCGGCATCGAAGCCGGTCAGAAGGACGATCCCATCAGCCAAAGCGAATACCTCGTCACCGCGATCGTCGTGGCGGTGCTGGGCTGCGCGCTCTTTTCCCTGATCTACTTCGTCAACCGCGAACGCGTCCCCTACACCGCGGAAAAGATGAGCTTCCGGGAGATGTTCTCCGCGCTCAGATCCAATAAACCGCTCATGATGGTCATCATCTCCTACTTCCTTGGCGCCGGACGCCAGATGGCGACGGCGATCCAGGTGCAGGCGGCGAACGCGATCCTCGGCAGCGAGAACTACGTGATCGTCTTCGGCATCACCGCCATCGGCACCATGATCTCCATGGCGCTCACGCCGGTGCTGATCAAAAAGATCGGCGAAAAACGCACGTTCATCGCGCTGTCGCTGTACGGCTTCGTCAGCTCCGTCGCGGCGTTCCTCGTCTACGCGTTTGTCACGACGAATATGATCGTCATGGCCGTGTTCCTGTTCCTGACCGGCCTGCAGTTCGGCGCGGTCACGCTCATGCCTATGATCATGGTCACCGACTGCGTGGATTACCACGAGTACGAGACCGGCAAGCGCATCGAAGGCCCCGCGTTCTCGATCCTGACGCTGACGATCAAGGTTTGCCTCGCCATCGGCGCGG
>ONWP01000103.1 GCA_900321595.1 uncultured Eubacteriales bacterium | reverse complement strand
TGATGTGAACAAGGTCCGATATAACGGTGAGATTTACGTTATTTCCGCGCTTGCCGCGAAGCTGCTGCATCATACATCCGCTCAGGGCGGACAGCATTTCATGTTCAACGGAGAACCGCTGACTGAGATCAGAAAACGCCTCGGCGTGTGAAGATAATGAATGACCGGAAGAGCTGTCGGCTCCTCCGGTCGTATTCTGCTTCGTTGTCACCAGTTCAGCTCCCAGATCTCAGTCTGCGCGCCGTCGAATTCGGCGTTGCCGCTGATGCCCATGCCGGTGCCGCTGCCGCTGACGTACATGGGCAGCGTGTACTCGGCCCGCGCGACGTAGCCGTCCGGGCGGATCGTCAGCCGGATGGTCGACCCCTGATAGGTGATGGCGGCGGACGTGACCTTGAGCACGGAAAGATTGAGCGAGCCCACGTCGAGGAAGCCGATGGCGTTCGAGTTGTACTGCGGGACCGTGTTGATGTCCACCGTCTCGGGTACGAGCGTCAGGTTGACGACCACGTTCTCGCCGGACTTGGACGCGCTCGCCGCGGCGACGCCGCTCTCGGGCAGATTGAACGCTTTGCCGTTCGGCAGGAGCAGCGTCTGCTGGGCGCCCTCGCTGTCGACGGCGTAGCCGCCGTTGAATTCCCAGATCTCGTCGGTCGGCTTCATGACCGCGCCCATCAGCGCGTTGGCCATCCGCTGCGCGAGCGAGCCGCCGGTGATCGAGATGATGTTTGTCTCCATGCTCTCCATGTGGTGGACGCTGAGCTGTCCGCCGTAGGCCTTCGTCTGGTTGACGGCGTCGGATGCGTACTGGATGATCTGCGCCTTGCTCCAGGTCGAGACGTCAGCGTTCTGCGCGGCGGGCGCCTGCGTCGCGGCGGGCGCGGTCGTGTTGTTCGCGGACGCGCCGGGCGCAGTCTGACCCGCTGCGGTCGTGGCGCCGGGGAGGGGAGCTGTGACGGGCGAATACGCGCTCGTCGCGACAGTCCCGTACTGCGGCGTGTAGACGTTTGTCGTCGCCGCCGCTTTCTTCGAACGGGAATTGTTCATCGAGATGATCAGACCGGACATGCCGGCGAGAATGACGACCAGCGTCACGATCAGACCGATGATCAGTTTGTTGCCGTTCCCGGAGCCGTAATCGCTTTTCATTTGCTTCCTCCGAATTTCAGTCGATAACTAAAGTAAATTATAACGCGCCCGCGCCTGTTTTTCAACAGTCAAACGCAAGTCTTTTGTATGTTTTACAGCAGCGGCGCTTCAGTCCATCGCGAGGAAGCGGTAGCCCGCGTCCTCGACGGCCTGTCTGACGGCGAATGCGTCCGGCGCGTCGCCGCAGTCGAGCACGGCTGTGCCGGCGGTGTGGCTGACGTCCGCCTTCGCGACGCCGGGCAGCGCCTCGAGCGCTTTTCTGACGTGCGCCTCGCAGTGCGGGCACATCATGCCTTCGATCTTCACGGTTTTCGTCATAAGGATCCTCCTTCGATGGCCGTTTGTTCAGCTTTCAGCGACAGCATACAGCGCGGCGCTTAAAACCAGCTGTAAATTCCGCTTTTTTTCTGAACGTATTGTAAGCGTTTGACGGCGCGATGTCAAGTTGAAAAAGAAAGAGCGAAAATCGGTAAATTTCCTGTTGACAAGCGGCTTTTTTCGTGGTAGAATACACAGGCAAAACAAAGAAGACGTCTGTGCTCACCCTCCGGCTCACGCTGTCGGGTCAATATCCGAAGCCTTGAGCTCGGTGTGCGCGCAGATCCGGTCTGCGCCTTTGTTTTTTATCGCGACGTTATTTTACGGAGGTGTTTTCGTATCAGTACCACTAAGGACCTGCAGATCAACGACATGATCCGCGACCGTGAAGTCCGTGTCATCACAGAGTCCGGCGAACAGTTGGGTATCATGACCGCTGCAGAAGCGCTCAGGATCGCCGAGGACCGGGATCTGGATCTCGTGAAGATCGCGCCCCAGTCCAAGCCGCCCGTGTGCAAGATCATGGACTACGGCAAGTACAAGTTTGAGCAGCAGAAGCGTCTGAAGGAAGCCAAGAAGAACCAGCACCAGATTGACATCAAAGAGGTTCAGCTCTCCTTGAATATCGACACGCACGACATCGAGACGAAGGCCAAGAACGCGCGCAAGTTCCTGGAAAAGGGCGACCGCGTCAAGGTCTCGATCCGGTTCCGCGGGCGTGAGATGGCGCATCCGGAACGCGGTCTGGAGCTGATGGCCCGTTTTGCCGAAATGTGCGCCGACCTCGGTTCTGTCGAGAAGCCTGCGAAGCTTGAGGGCAGAAATATGCTCATGTTCTTAGCGGCCAAACCCGCAAAATAACGCAATCCAGTACATTATTAAGGGGGAATTCCTATGCCTAAGATCAAGACGAACTCCGGCGCCAAGAAGCGTTTTAAGCTTTCCAAGAACGGCAAGCCCATGCGCGCGCACGCCTACAAGTCTCACATCCTGAACAAGAAGTCGACCAAGAGAAAGAGAAATCTGCGCAAGGTCTCCGTCGCGGACAAGACCAACGTCAAGCAGATCAAGAGACTGATTCCTTACAAATAAGCGTCGGCATCTAACGAAAGGAGAAACAGACAATGGCACGTATCAAGGGCGCGACAATGACGCGCAAGAGAAGAAATAAAGTACTCAAGCAGGCGAAGGGCTACTTCGGCTCCAAGCACAGACTCTTTAAGACGGCGAAGCAGGCCGTCATGAAGTCCGGCAATTACGCTTACATCGGCAGAAAGCAGAAGAAGCGCAATTTCCGTCAGCTTTGGATCACCCGGATCTCCGCCGCCTGCAAAGCCAACGGCACCAACTACTCCACCTTTATGAACGGCCTGAAGAAAGCCGGCGTGGAGATCAACCGCAAGATGCTCTCCGAGATCGCCATCCATGCGCCCGCTGATTTCACGGCGCTGGTGGAGACCGCGAACGCGGCTCTCGCGAAGTAATCAGAACTGGAATTTTCGGGGAATGCGCCGCATTCCCCGAATTCGTGTCTACGGGATGGAACAGATCACCGGAAAAAACAACGACCGCGTCAAGGACGCCGCAAAACTGGTGCGAAGCGCCGCGTACCGCCGGGAGACCGGCCGGTTCGTCACGGAGGGCGTGCGCCTGTGTCTCGACGCGCTGACCACCGGCCTGGCGCCGCTGGCCGCGTTCGTGACCCGGGACAGGCTGGACCGCTCCGAAAAGGAGCTGGCGCCGCTGCTTGACAGCGCCGGGCGCGCGTTTCTGATCGGCGGGGACGCCGCCGCGAAGCTCTCTGATACGCAGGGCGATCAGGGAATCTTTTGTGTGTGGCAGATGCTTGACAAATCCGGCGAGACGGATACAATAAAGGACAGCGGCCGCTATATTGCGCTTGAGAATATTCAGAACCCGGACAATCTGGGCGCCTGCCTGCGCACAGCGGAGGCGCTCGGCCTCGACGGGGCGATCGTCTCGGGCGGCTGCGACCTCTACAATCCGAAAACGCTGCGCGCGTCCATGGGCTCCGCGCTGCGCTTGCCGGTGACGCGGGTCGATTCCATGACGGAGACTGTCCCGGCGCTTCGCGATCGGGATTTCAGGGTGTACGCCTGCGTGGTCAGCGGCTATGATATGACAGTCCTGGAGATGGACCGGACAGCCGGTCTTGTCTGTGTGATCGGCAACGAGGGAAACGGCCTGACGCCGCAGACCGCGGCCGCCTGTACCGGCAGGCTGACGATCCCCATGCGCGGGCGGGCGGAATCGCTCAACGCCGCGCAGGCCGCCGCGCTCGTCATGTGGGAGATGATGCGTTGATCGCGCCGGAATACTGGATCTGGCTCCAGACCGCGCTTGGCGCGGGCCGCAGAGTCGAGGAGCTGCTGGCGTACTTCGGCGACGCGAAGAGCATGTTTGACGCGGGACGCACGGAATGGCTGCTCAGCGGCTGTGTCACCGCCCGCGCGGCGGACGCGCTCGCCCGGACGAGTCTGCGGCAAAGCGAAGAGATCGTCAAAACCTGCTCGCACGAGGGCTGGCGCGTGATCACATGGGACAGCCCGTCGTATCCCGGCAGGCTGGCGCAGATCCCCTGTCCGCCGCTTGTGCTGTACGTCTGGGGCGATCCGGCGGCGATGGACCAGCCGTTCGCGGTCAGTATGGTGGGCACCCGGAGCGTGTCGCGCTACGGCGCGCGCGTCGCGGACGAGCTCAGCTTCCGTCTGGCGCAGGCGGGCGCGGTCGTCGTCAGCGGCGGCGCGATGGGCGTGGACAGCATCTGTCATCTGGGCGCGCTGCGCGCCGGCGGACAGACTGTCGCCGTGCTGGGCTGCGGCCTCGGCGCGGACTACCTGCGCGAAAATGCCGCCATGCGCGAGCGCATCAGCCGGCAGGGCGCCGTCGTCACGGAGTTTCCGCCCTATGAGAAGCCGACGCGGCGATCCTTTCCCATCCGGAACCGGATCATCGCCGGGCTCGGCCTCGGTACGGTCGTCGTGGAGGCCGGGATCCGAAGCGGCTCGCTGATCACCGCCGGCGCCGCGCTGGAACAGGGACGCGACGTGTTCGCGGTGCCGGGCAATATTACGGACGCCGAATTCGCGGGCGCGAACGCGCTGATCCGCGACGGCGCGAAGGCCGTATTCGATGTGCGGGACATCCTCGACGCCTACGGGGATCTGGTCGATGAGGCGGCAAAGGCGGGCGCTGCGCGGTATGATCCGGCGCTGCCCGACGAGACACGGGCGCAGCTCGAGCGCGGACAGCGGCGGCAGAGCGGGAAGAAGACGCCCGCTGAGAAAAAGAAGCGGACAGTATCAGAAACAAAACGGGAAGAGAAGACGGAAGAGACGCCGACGCGCACGCGAAAGACGCTGCCGGACGGCGTGAGCGCGAACGCGGCGAACGTGTACGCGCGTCTTTCAGGCGACGCGAAGTCGCCGGACGAGCTGCAGGACGAAACCGGCCTGGATACGGGCGCGCTTCTGGCGGCGCTGACAGAGCTGGAGCTGTTCGGCCTGGCGGAGGCGATACCGGGGCGCGGATACGTCCTCGGCGCATAAAACAGAAATACACACTGTGGGTGATTATATATGGCAAAACTCGTGATCGTGGAGTCTCCGACAAAGGCAAAGACGATCAAAAAATACCTGGGACGCGGCTATGACGTGAAAGCGTCAATGGGGCATGTCCGGGATCTGAACGCGAAGCGGCTGAGCGTGGACGTGGACAAGGATTTCCAGCCCAGCTATTCCGTGATCAAGGGAAAGGAAAAACTGGTCAAGGAGCTGTCCGACGCGGCGGGGAAGTGTGACGAAGTATATATCGCGACCGACCCGGATCGCGAGGGCGAAGCCATCGCCTGGCATCTGGCGACGCTGCTGGGACTCGATCCCGCGGTGACGAAGCGGGTCAAATTCAACGAGATCAACCGCTCCAGCGTGGAACACGGCATCGCGCATCCCGATCTCATCGACATGGATCTGGTGAATGCCCAGCAGGCGCGGCGCATCCTCGACCGGCTGGTGGGCTATAAGCTCTCTCCGTTTATCTCGCAGAAGATCCGGCGCGGGCTCTCCGCGGGCCGCGTGCAGTCTGTGGCTGTGCGCCTGATCGTGGATCGCGAGGAGGAGATCAACGCGTTCCAGAAGGAGGAGTACTGGTCCCTGACGGCGAAGCTGACCGCGCCGCCGGCGCGCAAGGTCTTCGCGGCCGCGCTTGCCTCCGACGAGAACGGCAAGATCAAGATCGAAAACGAACAGCAGGCGAACGCGTATCTGTCCCGGCTCGACGGCGCCGTTTACACCGTCGCGAAGGTCAAAAAGGGACAGCGCCGCAAGCAGCCGTCGCCGCCGTTCACGACCTCGACGCTGCAGCAGGAGGCCTCGCACAAGCTGGGCTTCACGTCGAGCCGCACCATGCGCATCGCGCAGGAGCTCTACGAGGGCATCGACGTCGAGGGCTACGGCTCCATCGGTCTGATCACTTACATGAGAACGGACTCGCTGCGCATTTCCGAGGAGTCCCGCGCGCAGGGCGATCAGTATATCCGCGACACCTACGGCAGCGCGTATCTGCCCGAGAAGCCGCGTTATTACAAGAATAAGAACCGGATCCAGGACGGCCACGAAGCCATTCGTCCCACGGTGCCGGGACTGACGCCGGCGCAGGCGAAGGGTTCGCTGACGCCGGAGCAGTTCAAGCTCTACGACCTTATCTGGAAGCGTTTCATCGCGAGCCTGATGGCGCCCTGCGTCCAGAATACGAAGAAGGTCGACATTGAGGCGGCGACGCCGGAGGATCGCGCGAATGGGAAGGTCTGCGTTTTCGGCGTCAGCGGCTATACGGTGAAATTCGACGGC
>ONWP01000093.1 GCA_900321595.1 uncultured Eubacteriales bacterium | reverse complement strand
GTCGCCGCCTTTTCCGCGGCCGGGCTCTACGAATACGAGTGCAACGACACCCCCAGCCGCTACACCGAGCTGCCCTGCGACATGACGTACACCGGCACCTCCTCCGCGTTTCTGGACGAGCGGCGGGATGAGGACTGGTACCTGTTCCGCGTGACGGAAAAGGGCTACTGCGTCGTCGATCTGACCCACGACGCGCTGCAGACGGCGAACTGGTCGATCAACGCCATTCTCTGGAAGATCGAGGTCCTGACGCCGGACGGAACAGAGCTGTGGTCAGACGCGCAGACCGCGTCGCAGACGCGCACCTCCAGCGGCGTGCTCGGTCTGTCCGCCGGCGTGTATTTCATCCATATCACATCCGTCAACCGCGTGGACGCGCCCTACGCGATCCGCTCCACCTTCACCTATGAGCCGATCACCGAGCTGGAGATCAACGACAGTCAGACGGCCGCGACGCCCATCGAGCCGGCGAAGACCGTCACGGCGGCGCTCTCCCGGCGCGAGGGAACGCCTGACGAGGACTGGTACGCGTTCACGATGGAACAGGACGGCGTGATGATGCTGTCCTTCAGCCATGAGAGCGTGGACAACGACCGCGACGCCTGGCGCGTGACCATCCGGACCGGCGACGGCCATGTGATCTACAGCATTCTGAGCAAGCGAAACGATACCGAGTCCCGTTCGCCCTATCTGGGGCTTGCCGCGGGCACCTATTACATCCGCGTCGACTCCGACGGACTCTACCGCGCGGGACAGGTCTACGGCCTGCAGTACCGCAGCGTGTACGCCGCCGACTGGGAATCCGAGTCCAACGACGACGCCGAGACGGCGGATCCCATCGCCTTCGGCACAGAGACCTTCGGCACGCTGGTGGAGGTCGGCGTCCGCTTCGATACGGACTGGTTCGTCTTCGACTTCGACGGCGGCGACCTGAACGTGATCTTCCGCCACGAGGGCGAGGCGATCAACCGAAACGCGTGGACGGTCACGGTGCTCGACGCGCAGATGAAGGAGCTGACGAGCCTGCCGATCAACCGGCTGGAGACCGTCCGCGAGCTGCCGCTCTACGGGATCGCCGCGGGCACGTACTACCTGCGCGTGTCCACGGGCGAATACTTCAGTCAGGACCGCTACAGCATCACGGTGACGAAGCCGTGACGGGCAATCCGCGGCTCCATATATAATTAAAGAAAATTATCTTGACTTCCCATCTGAAAGATGGTAGACTAAACTTATCACTTTACGCCACGAAGGGATGGTTGTATGTCGTTCTTCAAACGAACAATCAGCTTCTGTCTATGTCTTCTGCTGCTGCTCAGCTGTGCGGCAGCCGGTCTCGCCGTCTCCGCCGACAGTTACAACTGGGCCGGCGCCTGGGGCACCCCCACCGTCAAGAGCGGCGTCACCATCGGCTCCAAGCTGGGCAACGGCATCCAGCTGCGGGACTTCATCCCCGCGAACTCCACCGTCCGGACGGTCATCACAACGACGCTCGGCGGCATTAAGATCCGGCTGAAATTCTCCAATCTGCACGGCACCGAGGCGATCACGATCGACGAGACGACCATCGCCAAGACCGCGGCGGACAAGGAGAAGGTGCTCACCGACACCATCACGCCCGTCACGTTCAACAACGGCGAGAAGGCCGTCACCATCGCGGCCGGCAGCGAGGTCTACTCCGACGAGATCGACTTTGTCTGCAGCAATATGGAAAAGCTGTCGATCAGCACCTATTTCCGCCGCATGACACGGATCTACGTCAACGGCCTGTTCGGCGGCGAAAGCTATCTGGCCTCGAGCCTGGGCAACCGCACGCATCAGGAGAGCGTTTCGGCGCTGGCGACGGTGCTCAAGCTCACCAGCGGCACCATCACCTACTACACGACGCCTTACCTGACCCGTCTGGACGTGTACTCCCCGAACGCCTACAGCGTCGTGATCATCGGCGACTCCACGATCACGAATAACGCGTACCTGCTGCTCAAGCAGAAGATGCTGAACAACGGCATCACCAACGCCGGCGTCGTCATGAGCGGCATCATCGGCAACCGTCTGCTGTACGACGGGGTCGGACTGCTGGGCTGCTTCTACGGCCCCGCGCTGGTCGACCGTTTCGACCGCGACGCGCTGAACATCCCCGGCTGCCAGTACATCATCCTGAAGATCGGTCTGAACGACATCCTGCACCCGGCGTCCAAGAGCATGAAGGGCGTCGCGCCCTACGCGTCGGTCCAGGATATCCTCAACGGCTACGTCCAGCTCTCCACCCGGGCGCACAACGCGGGCAAGCACATTTACATCTGCACCCGGACGCCCTATAAGGGCTACACGCGCCACTTCCTGGGCAGCGAGGATCTGGTCTGGACGCAGGAATGCCACGATATGCTCATGCAGATCAACAGCTGGATCCGCACCGACTGCACGAATTACAATTTCGACGGCTATGTGGATCTGAGCCCCATGACCGACCCGAACGATACGACGCAGATGATGAAGCATCTGACGCTCGACGGCGCGCACCTGTCCCAGAAGGGTCAGATCGCGTTCGTGGATCTGCTGCCCCCCGCCAGCTACGGCGCGAGCGGATCGCTGACCTCTCTGGCCAGCTCCCTGGGCGTTGATCCCTACGCCGACTACGTGGCGCCGACGCAGGCGCAGTCCGCGACGAAGAAGGCAAACAGCGGCGGCACGAAGAAGAGCAGCAGCGGCAGCGGCTCCTCCGGCGCCAACACGAACAGCGGCGCGCTTCCCACCCGCGCGGTGATCGGCGACGCGGCGCCCACGACAGCGGCGTCCGGCTCCGGTTCCACCGCGGCGTCGCCGACGCTGCCGAACATCCAGCCGGCCGGCTCCACACAGGCTGTCGCCCAGCCCGTCGTCAATGAGGGCGTGAACGACGCCGGCATCGTCGTCGTCGGCCAGTCGCCCACCGCGCCCATGGCCGCGAACATCACCACCGAGAAGGGCTCCGGCAAGACCGGCCGCATCATCGGCTTTACGGCGCTCGCGCTGGTCGCCATCGGCGTGATCGTCTTCAGCGCGGTCATGCTCGCGAAGCAGGGCAAGTTCGGCCCGGCGCTGACCCGCGGCGCGGGCGGTGAGACCGTCATCCGCAGACGCAACAAGGGCGGCGGCGTTTAAAGCGAATCAAAACCGGATCCCCTTGCGCGTCAAGGGGATCTTTCATTGGAGGCGATCAGAATGGTCGATTACAGCGCTTTGATCGCGCAGGCGCGGTCGCTCACCGCGAACGTCCCGCACCGGACGGCAAACCTCGCGAACCTGTCGGCGCTCATCTATGAGACGCTGCCCGATCTCAACTGGGCGGGCTTCTATCTGCTGGAGGGCGATACGCTCGTCCTCGGGCCCTTTCAGGGGCGTCCCGCCTGCATCGAGATCCCTGTCGCGAAGGGCGTCTGCGGCGCGGCGGTCGCCGAAAACAAAACGCAGCGCGTACCGGACGTGCACGCGTTCCCGGGGCACATCGCCTGCGACAGCGCGTCCCGGTCGGAGCTGGTCGTGCCGTTGCGCAAAAACGGCGTCCCCGTCGCGGTCCTCGACCTCGACAGCCCGACGCCGGACCGATTCACCGAAGCCGATCAGACCGGCCTCGAACGCCTCGCGCGGGTCATCGAGCCGCTGCTTTGACGCGATCCTGTTTGATAAACGCACAGCGGCGGGCCGGACCCGCCGCTTTTGATTTTTTCAAGGTCTCTGACCGGTTCAGGCTCAGAAGCCGAGCTCCGCCAGCCAGCCGGAGACCTTTTCCTCCACGCCCGGCCGGTCATTCTGACAGTCGTTGCCGCGGAAAGCCTCTCCCGTCAGGATCTCGGCGTCCGGGCAGGCGGACGCAAGCTTCCGGTCGAAGCCCGAGAGCCCGCTTCCCTCGTGCGTGGAAAACGGCACGAGCTTTTTGCCGGAGAAGTCGTTGTTCTCGAACACCGTGTACAGGATCATCGGCCAGTCGCCCCACCACACCGGCGCGCCGATGAAGATCGTATCGTAGCCCGACAGCTCCGGCAGCTCGCCTTTGTACGCCGGCCGGGCGTTCTCGTTCTGCTCCGTCTTCGCGACATCGGTCAGCTCGCTGTAGGTCATCGGGTAGTGATCGTCCGCCGGGACGATCTCAAACAGCTCCGCGCCGGTCTTTTCCGCGATCATTTCCGCGACGATCGCCGTATTGCCCTTTTCGATCACGCCGACGGTGTACTGCTCGCCCGTGCGGGAAAAGTAGATCACCAGCGTTTTGCCGCCTTCCGACGGCTGCGCGGCCGCGTCCGCATCATTCCGCTCCGAGACCTGCGCGCCGGGCGCGCTCACGCCGTTTTCGGCAGGGGCGTCCGACCCGCTCCCGCAGCCCGCAAGCGAAACGGCGACAAGCAGCGCGAGAAGGATCGCGATCACTTTGGATCCTTTCATGGCGATCTCCTCCTCATTTCCTTTCAAAATCCGGCCGCCAGCCTGCGAACTGCTTCAGCTGCGCGTCCGTGCGGTGATAATACCGCTCGCCCCGGTCGAGCTTCGCGATCTCGGCCATCTCGTCCTCCGTCAGCGTAAAATCGAGGATGTTCAGATTATCGCGGATGTGCTCCACGCTCCGGCTGCCGGGAATGACGGCGAAGCCCATCTGCGTGTGCCAGCGCAGGATCACCTGCGCGCTTGTTTTCCCGTATTTTTGACCGAGCGCGGCAAAGACCGGCTCTTCGATCAATGCTCTGTCGCCGTGGCCCAGCGGATACCAGCTCATAAGTTTGATGCCGTACTTATCAAGCGTTTTGCGGAGTTCCTTCTGCGTGAAATAGGG
>ONWP01000034.1 GCA_900321595.1 uncultured Eubacteriales bacterium | reverse complement strand
TGTTACCACTCCCATGGGCTCATTTTAGCAGAACGCGCCGTAAAATGCAACGCTTCACGCGCCGTCAGGTCGCGTTGCCGGCGAACTGGGTCATGTACAGGTCGTAGTAGCGGCCGCCCTTCGCCAGCAGCGCCTCATGGCTGCCGGTCTCTACGACGCGGCCCGCGTCCATGACGACGATGACGTCGGCGTCGCGGATCGTGGACAGCCGGTGGGCGATGATCAGGCTCGTGCGGTCCTTCATCAGGTTGACCATCGCGTCCTGGATCTTCTTTTCCGTGCGCGTATCGACGCTGGACGTGGCCTCGTCGAGGATCAGGATCTTCGGGTCGGCGAGCACCGCCCGCGCGATGGCCATCAGCTGCCGCTGTCCGTGGCTCAGCGACGCGCCGGCCTGCTTGAGGACGGTCTGATAGCGATCCGGCTGCCGCTCGATGAACCGCCGGATGTTGCTCATCTCGGCGGCGCGCTCCATCCGCGCGTCGTCGGCGTCCGGGTCGGCGTATTTGATGTTGCGCTCGATGGTGTCGGAAAAGAGCACCGTATCCTGCAGGACGATGGCCGTATTCCGGCGCAGATCGTCCCGTTTGATGTCCATGATGTCCACGCCGTCGATGCAGATCTGTCCGCTGTCCGGAGGATAGAAGCGCATCAGCAGGTTGACGACCGTCGTCTTGCCGCTGCCGGTCGCGCCCACCAGCGCGATCTTCTGTCCGGGCTTGACGTCGAGATTGAAGTCGTACAGCACCTGCTTGCCGGGCACGTAGGAGAAATTCACGTTCCGGAAGGTGATCTCGCCGCGCATATCGTCCATGTCCCGGTCGCCGCTGTCGTCCTCGTCGGGCTCGTCCATGACGTGGAAGACGCGCTCCGCGCCGGCGACGGCGGTCTGGATCGAGCCGTAGAGCTGCGCCAGCTCGTTGATGGGGCGGGAAAACTGCTTGGCGTAGATGATGAACGCGCTGATGGTGCCGATGGTGATCAGCCCCTTGTAGGCGAAGTAGCCGCCGAAGGCCGCGACGATGACGAAGCCGATATTCGAGATGCAGTTCATGATCGGGCCCATCGAGCCGCCCAGGATCTCGGCGCGGACGCTGACCTTCGCCAGCTCGTCGCTCGTCTCGCGGAATTCCTCCTCCACGTCCGCCTGCTTGTTGTACGCGACGATGGAGCGGTAGCCGGTGATCATCTCCTCGGCGTGGCCGTTGAGCTGACCCATGACGGCGGAGCGGCGGCGGAAGACCTTACGCATGATCTTGGACATCTGCGACGTGACGACGACCGTCAGCACCACCGTCACCATGGTGATGAGCGTCAGCTGCCAGCAGTAGACGAACATGATCGCCACTGTGCCCGCCACGGTCAGCAGACCGGAGATCAGCGAGCCGAGGCTCTGGCTGATGGTGTTGGAGACGTTCTCCACGTCGTTTGTCATCCGGCTCATCACGTCGCCGTTTGAGTGGGTGTCCAGATATTTGATGGAGAGATAGTCGATCTTGCGGAACAGGTCGTGCCGCATCTTCCGGACGATGTTTTGACTGAGCCGGGCGGCCAGCAGCGACTGCGCCAGCGTCGCCAGCGCGTTGACGACGAATACGCCCAACAGCGTCATCGCTGTCGCGGTGAGGAGCTGCCACGTTTTGTCCTCGATGGCGTCAATGGCCTTGCCCTGCAGCGACGGCGCGGCCAGCGACAGCAGCGTCACCGCGACGACGGCGGCCACCATGCCCAGGATCAGCTTTTTTGACCGGGCGAAGTAGCGCAGCAGGCGCACAAGCGTCCCCTTTACGTTGTCGGCCTTCTGCGTCTCGGCGCCCATGCCTCTGCCGGGGCCGGGACCGGGTCTGCCGGGCCGGAAATTCATCTGCGGCGCGCCGGGCTTGTTCTCCTGCGGACCGAAGGCGGCTTTCGCGTCCGGTTTGTGTTCGAATCCGGCGATCGGGGCGTTCATTGCTTCCATACTCATGCCGCGTCGCCCTCCTTCTGCTGAGATCTGCAGATATCCCGGTAGATCTCCGATGTGCGCATCAGCTCCTCGTGGGTGCCGATCGCGGCGACGGCGCCGCCGTCGAGCACCAGGATGCGGTCCGCCCGGCGCACAGAGGCGATGCGCTGCGCCACAATGATCTTCGTGGCGTCCGGGTGCTCTTTCTGCAGCGCGTCATAGAGCTTCGCCTCGGTCTGCAGGTCCAGCGCGCTGGTCGCGTCGTCGAGGATCAGGATCTCATGAGGCTTGAGGATGGCCCTGGCGACGGCGACGCGCTGCTTCTGCCCGCCGGAGAGGGAGTGACCGCCCTCGGTGACGGGCGTGTGGTAGCCGTATTCCTTTTGACAGATGAAGTCGTCCGCCTGCGCGATGACGGCGGCCTGCTTAACTTGCGCGTTCGTGGCGTCCGGCCGTCCCCAGCGGATGTTTTCCGCGATGGATCTGGAGTAGAGCTCCGTCTTCTGCAGTACGATGCTCAGCCGGTCGCGCAGCTCCGCCTTTTTCCAGTCGCGCACGTCTCTGCCGTCGACGAGCACCTGCCCGCCGGTCGCGTCGTAGAAGCGGGGGATCAGGTTGATCAACGTCGATTTGCCGCATCCGGTCGAACCGATGACTGCGAGCGTCTGCCCGGGCTCTACGGTGAAGCTGATATGCTCCAGCACGGGACGTCTGGCGTCCGGATAGGAGAAGGAGACGTCCCGGAAAACCACCGAGCCGCTTTCCGCCGCCGGCGCGGCGCCTTCGCCGTCCGGCAGCTGCTCCTCGCAGGAGAGCACCTCTTTGATGCGGTCGGCGCTGGCTCTGGCGCGGGTGAAGGTCTGGAAGATCATCGCCATGAAGCCGATCCCGCCCAGGATCTGCGTCAGGTACGTGACGGCGGCCATCACGCTGCCGGGCGTTACGCTGCCGCCCGCGCGGACGGTGTTGCCGCCGACGAGAATGACCGCGACGACGCAAAGATTCAGCACGATATTCATGCAGGGCCCCATGAACGCCAGGATCGAGGCGACGCGCAGATTCGTGCCGCACAGCGCCTCGTTCGCCCGGTCGAAGCGGGACAGCTCGTATTCCTCCTTGACGTAGGCCTTGACGACGCGCGCGCCTGCCACGTCCTCCTGCATGACGTTGTTGACGCCGTCGAGCTTCTCCTGCACCACGCGGAACAGGGGCGACGCCTTGCGCATGAACAGCACGATCAGCACCGCGACGACCGGCAGGCCGCAGAAGGCCACCAGCGCGAAGCGCGGGCTCTGCCGGTAGAGCATGAAGATGCCGCCGACGAACATGACGGAATTGCGCACGAAGCCGCGGATGAGCAGGCCGACCATATTCTGAACCTGGGTCACGTCGTTGGTGAGCCGGGTGACGAGGGAGCCGGTGGAGATCTTATCGGTCTGCCGGAAGGACAGGGACATGATCTTCGCGAACGCGTCCTTGCGCAGGTCGTTGCCGAAGCCCTGCGCCGCGATGTTGGCGAACACGCCGCAGAGTACGCCTGACGTGCCGCCCAGCAGGACGAACAGGATCATCTTGATCCCGACGACGAGGATCAGGTGAAAGTCGGATTTGAGCACGCCGTTGTCCACGATATCGCGCATCAGATCGGGCTGCAGCAGATCCATGGCGACCTCGCCGACCATGAAAAGCGGCGCCAGAACGCAGCAGAGACGGTATTTTTTGATGTATTTCAGCATGACGGCGTCTCCTCTCTGATGCGGTCCGTGATGCGGTCGAGTACGGCGACGAGCGCGTCCTCCGTCTCGGGTGAGATCTCCCGCGTGACGAGCGCGTCGGCCTCGCGCAGCTTTTGCAGCAGCCGGTCGGCGACGGTTTCCCCCTTTTCGGTCAGCCAGAGCCGGGTATAACGCCGGTCCGCCGCGTCGATCTCCTTGCGCAGGTACCCGTCGCGCTCCATCTCCCGGACCGTGCGGTTCACCGCGGCCGTTGTCACGTCGTCAAACGCGGCGATGCGCTTCTGATCGGCGCCGGGATGGTGGGAAAGGAACAGGATGATGCGCACGCAGGGATCCGCGATGCCGAGCGATCGGGCGACCGACTTGATATACCGATCCCAGGTGCGCTGGAGACGGCTGACCGCCATCATGACAGTCGGTTTGAGCGGACGATCCATCGAACACCTCCGAATAACAAACAAATTATTAACACGTTAATTATTATAGCGCCGCCGCGTCGTTTGTCAAGCGCGCGATCAAAAAAAAAGTCTCCGGGACGGCTGCCCCGAAGACCTGATATCATAACGTCGTCACGCTTTGGTGAGCCAGACCCGCATATCCGTCTCGCCCCGGTTGGCGAAGGCGAAATAGGGAATGAGGGGCAGCTCGGCGGGCGTCGTCCGCACGGCGGGATCCGCGCTGTAAAGAGGCGCGTCGTCGTCGGGGGCGATCACACAGGCTTTCATGACCAGCGTCGGCACGCCGTAGGTCCCGTCGTCCGGGATCACGCGCGGCGTTTCGGCCGTATCCGCGCGGACAAGCGCGAGGGACGCGTCCGTGTCGACGGCCTCGGCGCAGTAGACGACCGGTCCGCGGCGGACGGCGACCTTCCCGACGTCCTCGGCAACTCTCGGATCCGCGGTGATGAAGCACGGCGTCAGGTCGAAGCCGATCTCGAACGCGCAGTCGTCGCCCGGGACGTCAAAGGTGAGATAGCCGCGGTCGACGGTGTGCGCCCGGTCGGCCGTGTAATGTCTGCACCAGCCGGGGAGGCGGACCTTCAGGCGTTTCCCCGCGCCGCCGAGAACGCGGACGCGCACGTCGCCGTCGACCGGGTAATTCGTCTCCACGGTCAGGGTCAGACCGTCCGTTTCGGCGCGCAGCGGCATAAACTGGTGGAGATAAACGTCCTTTTCGCCGACACTGATCGCGCAGCCGCTCAAGGACGCGATGAACCGCGTCAGGTTCGGCGGGCAGCAGGAGCACCAGAAGCACTTCTGCCGCTGGGTGATGGGCCAGCGGGGGGCGTCCGTTGTCGAGACGTCGCGTTTGCGCATCTGCAGGTCGATCTCCAGCGGATTCTCATAGAAGAACGCCTCGCCGTCGAGCGACAGGCCCGACAGGATGCCGTTGTAGATCTCGGTCTCGGTCACGTCCGCGTAGCGGCTGTCCGGGTCGATGACGAGCATGCGGTTCGCGAACATCGCCAGCGCGATGGATGCGCAGGTCTCGGTGTAGGCGGAGGCGTTGGGCAGGTCGTAGGGGATCGTAAAGGCCTCGCCCCGGTGGGTCGAGCCGATGCCGCCGGTGACGTACATCTTGCGGCGCGTGACGTCTTCGAACAGATCCCGGCAGGCGGCGAGCATCTCCTCGTCGCCGTTGACCGCCGCGTAATCCGCCATGCCGCTGTACAGGTAGCACGCCCGCACGCAGTGGCCGACCGCCTCGCGCTGGCTTCGCACGGGGATGTGGTTCTGACAGTAAAGCGGATGGCACCAGCCGCCCAGGGCCTTCGGGTCGGTCCCGCGCTTGTCGATAAAGTAATTCGCCAGCTCTTTGTAGAGCTCCCGCGGTCTCGCGCGCCAGGCGCGGTAGAGCGCCAGTTCGATCTCCTCGTGTCCGGGCACGTCGAAGGCCGCGCTCTTCTCCTCGACAAAGGTCCGGTAGACCAGCTCGACGTACCGGTCCATCGTGTTCAGGAAGCGATCGCGCCCGGTCGCTTCGTAATAAGCGACGGCGGCCTCGAGCAGATGTCCCAGACAGTACAGCTCGTGCCGGTCCTGATTCTGGAACCGGCTGCCCGGCTGTACGACCGTGTGCCAGATGTTGAAGTAGCCGTCCGGCTCCATATGCGCTTCGATCCGGTCGATCACGCGCTCGACAAGCGCCTGCAGCGCCTCGTCAGGCGCTTTCGCCAGCTCGTACGCGGCCGATTCGATCCATTTCGCCACGTCGCTGTCCCAGAAAAAGTGCGGCTCCGGCTCGTCCGCGCCTTCCTTCCAGGTGAAGTCGAATGCCTTGAAGCGGCCGGTCTCCTCGAACCGGTCGCGCACGGCGGGGATCGTCACGTCGCGGTTGCGCTTCTGCGCGGCTGCCCAGAAGCCGCCGGTGATGTCCACGTTCAGATAGGACAGAGGCTGCAAATGTTCCATATGATTCATCCTTTCGCGGGTTCTGATACCAATTATACCGGTTCGAATAGAAAAGTCAAGGATGGTGAGCAGTTTGCATGGCCTTCACCGGTTTGAACGCACAGCCCTGCGCAGAAACGGTACAGGCTGGCCGGAGTTCGCACGCGGCTTCAACCATGGGCTCGATCAGATAGAAGATCTTTCCGCGAGCAGAAACCGGCAGAAAGCGCTTGACAAAGTGACGCTCATGTGTTTTTCTATTCTTGCGGGAAGCGTAATGCCCGGGTGGTCGTGACTTCCGCGCGCGGTCATAGTGACGAGGACAAAAAACGAATGACTTCGGTACTTATCAATGAAGCGTCAGAAGACGCTGGTTTCGAGAAAATGAGAAGCCTCGGCAGGAGTGATTCTGCCGGCTATATTTTACTGATGTGCCGGCATAAACTTCTGTTGATTATACAAAAGATGTCTGATATTACAAACCTATGGCAAAAGAAAAGACGTCAGAGGCGAGCCTCCGGCGTCTTTTATTGCGAATCTTTACCCGATCGACGACGTGATGGCCGCGTACCGTGCGAGCAGATAATTCGTGATAAACGATTCGTTTACCTTCATCGCGGTTTTTCGCAGCGCTTCCGTAATATCATCTTTTGTCACGGCGGGGATGTACTCCCGGTATTCCGGGTACGCATTCAGCGCGTCGGCAAACAGCGTGATCAGCAGATCCTTTTTGACCTTCTCCGAGGGATATCCGCGGGAGATCAGCGCCATATTGTGGTCAAAGAGCGGCGCCAGGCCGACGAGCGCGCCGGTCTTTTTGTCCCGCAGCAGTCCGAAGTTCGCCGTATGTCTGTCGGGGTTGAAGACGAGCGCGTCCAGGAAGATCATCCGCACATAATCCGGGACGGCCGCCGGGCACAGCTCTTTCAGCTTTTCGATGGTCTTTCCGTAGTCCTCTTCGTCGCCCATGAAGGCCAGCGCGGGCTCGAAGTTGTAATCGCCGTCGGCGAAATCGAGCGTCCGGACGTACGCTCCGTGCTTCTCATAAACCGCGCAGGAAATGCTCAGAACAGCGCAGAGCTGACAGATGAAGACCTCGGAGAAGCACTCGCCGCGGTTCGCGACCTTGAACATCCACCATTTCCCGTCGATGTTCTTCCAGCACTTCTCGAAGCTTCCGATGTTCGTGAGCTCCGCGACGCAGTCGGTGCGGCTTTCTGCGACCACGCCGAAGGACTTCGAGCTTCCCGAGAGCGCCAGCTTCGCGGCGGATCTGGACGCTGCCTTGCGGTAATACGCCTCGTCAAAGCGGACGTCCTCGTACCGCAGAGAACTCCCGCATTCGCGCACCCAGTAGTTGTCCGTGATCGTGAGCCCGTGCGCGCGCAGAGACGTCGAAACGTCGTCCCGCTCAGACAGGCGAAGCGCCTTTTTGAGCATGCGCGAATTCGTTCTGTGCGGATCGATCGCTCTGGTGGAGAGCCAGGCAGGCAGATCGGCGCGGTATTGCAGGAAAAGCGGCAGCAGCTCCGCGTTCAGGATCTTCAGATCACCGTCGACCCATTCCGCGACAACGGTATTGCCGCTGAGGATCTCATATCCGGCGTCAAGCATCACGCAGGCACTCCTTTCCGCTTTGGTCTGGCCCGATTATATCACAGGAGCGATTAAATAGCAAGGCGAAAACAACCGCGGGCAGGCAAGCAATTGGAAATCGAGAGAATGCGCGTTTTCTCTTGACAATCGCCGCGTGCCGTGGTATGATATGTCCAAACTGAATACCTTATAAAGAGAGGCTGAGGGAACGGCCCTGTGAAGCCCGGCAACCTGCCGCGTCAGGCGGTAAGGTGCCAAATCCGGCGGGTAAACCGAGAGATAAGGTCTCTGTGCGCTCACGGAACAGCCGTGGGTATTTTTTTGTTTCAGGAGGAGAGAAACATGGCAAAGCATTATTTTACGTCGGAATCCGTGACCGAGGGGCATCCCGATAAGGTCTGCGACCGCGTGAGCGACGCGATCCTCGACGCGATGCTGGCGCAGGATCCGCAGTCGCGCGTGGCCTGCGAGACCGTCTGCACCACCGGCATGGT
Source organism: uncultured Eubacteriales bacterium (assembly GCA_900321595.1). Classification (GTDB taxonomy): domain Bacteria; phylum Bacillota; class Clostridia; order Oscillospirales; family Acutalibacteraceae; genus UBA1081. Next base: position 3,985 of record ONWP01000034.1, on the reverse strand, counting down.
GATGGTGATGGGCGAGATCACGACCAAGGCGCAGGTCGATATCCCCGCCATTGTGCGCGAGGCCATCTGCGAGACGGGCTTCGATTCGCCCGCCGCCGGCTTCAACGGCAACACCTGCGCCGTGCTGACCAGCATCGACAAGCAGAGCCCCGACATCAGCATGGGCGTCAGCGCGAGTCTGGAGCGCAAGTCCGGCGAGGAGGACGATTACAATCTGAACGGCGCCGGCGATCAGGGCATGATGTTCGGCTACGCCTGCGACGAGACGCCGGAGCTGATGCCCCTGCCCATCTCGCTGGCGCACCGTCTGGCGAGGCGGCTGGCCGAGGTGCGCAAGGACGGCACGCTCGACTATCTGCGCCCCGACGGCAAGACGCAGGTCACCGTCGAATACGAAGGCGACAGACCCGTCCGCGTGGACACGGTCGTCATCTCCACACAGCACGCGGAGAACGTCTCGCAGGAGCAGATCCGCTTCGATATGCTCAAATACGTCGTGGAGCCGGTGATCGATCCGGCGCTGCTTGACGGAAATACGCGGTATTTCGTCAATCCCACCGGGCGCTTCGTCATCGGCGGACCCGCGGGCGACAGCGGCCTGACCGGACGCAAGATCATCGTGGACACCTACGGCGGCTACGCGGCGCACGGCGGCGGCTGCTTCAGCGGCAAGGATCCCACGAAGGTGGACCGCAGCGCGGCGTACGCGGCGCGGTACGTGGCGAAGAACATCGTCGCGGCGGGGCTTGCCCGCCGGTGCGAGGTCGAGTTGGCCTACGCCATCGGCGTGGCCAGACCTGTCAGCGTCATGGTGAACACAGACGGCACAGGCAAGCTCGACGACGAGGCGCTCGCGGACGCCGTGAAGTGCGTCTTCGACCTGCGTCCCGCCGCCATCATCGACGCGCTGGATCTGCGCAGGCCCATTTACAGACAGACCTCCGCGTACGGCCACATGGGCCGCACGGATATCGATCTGCCCTGGGAGCGCACGGATCGGATCGACGCGCTTCTGGCGGTCGTCGGCTGACGCGGGCGGAGGACGGATATGTTTACGTTCACGCTCACCAGCGACAGCCACATCGGCGCGTTCGCGCCGGGCAGCGCGGCCGTATTTGAAGCCGTGCTGCGGGATATGCTCGGCGGCGCGTATCAGCCGGAGCTGTTCGTATCGTTGGGCGACTGCACGGAAAACGGTACGCGCGGCGAATGGAAGACCTATTTCGAGCTGCTCAAGCGGTTCCGCCCGGCGGACGACTATATCGTGATCCAGGGCAACCACGACATCCGTTTCCGGCGCTTCGCGGCCACGCAGCGGCGGTTCTGCGCGTTTTACAACGATCTGACGGGCGAACGCGTCGACAGGTATTACTTCGCGAAGGACGCGGGCGGATACCGGTTCATCTGCCTCGGCTCCGAAAGAACGCAGATGGAAAAGATCACGCTGTCGCCGACGCAGCTCGATTGGCTCGACATGCGTCTGGAGGAAAGCGCGGGGCAGGGCAGACCGGTTTTCGTCCTGTGCCATGAACCGCTTCGCAATACGCACGGCCTGCCCGACATCTGGGATATGCCGGTGAAAAACACCGGACACGTAGGGGCGCAGTCCGACGCGCTGCAGGCGATCCTGCGCAGATACAAAAACGTGTTCTTCCTGACCGGGCATATGCACACGGGCTTCGGCCGGTTCACGTATCAGGAGGTGGACGGGATCCACTCGGTCAATCTGCCGGCGGCTGGGGACAAGGTGAACAAAAGCGGCGAAGTCGCGGATCACGGCCTCGGCATGGTCGCGGAAGTGTATGATGATCGCGTCGTCTTCCGGGCCCGGAACTTCCTGCAGGGCGAATGGCTGCCGCAGTACGACAGGACGTACCCGCTCGTCTGAATAAACAAACAGAGACGGAGCCTCCCGGGAAAGGGAAGCTCCGTTTTTATTGTCTTCTCACGGGTTCTTCGCGAGGAAATCGAGCGTCACCGCGGCGGTCTCGGCGGCGCGGCTCTCGATCAGCATGTGGCCGGCGCCCTTCAGGACGACGCGTTCACTCCCGTCCGGCAGCGAACGCAGCAGCGCGAGGCGCTCCGTCGGCGGGCAGACGATATCGCGTGTGCCCGTGACGTCGAGGATCGGCGCCATGTGCCGCACGGCCTCGTAATCGGTCCGCGTGTGCGTCGACAGGGAGTAGACGATCCCCGCGCCGGTGCCCTCGATGCGGTACGGCGCCATCAGCGCGTCGTAATCGTAACCGGCGAGATACGCGCGGTCCCGCGTCGCGTACGACATGATAAAGCGCACGAGCGTCCTGTTTGCGCCGATGCGCTCGATCAGACGGCCGACAAGACGCGCGACCGTGTCGTTCGTTGTCAGCGGCCGGATCAGATCGAAGACACCGTTGTTGCCGGCGGCGCTGTACAGAAGCACGTTTTTGACGCTGTCCGGGTACTTCTGCGCCAGCGCGAGCGCCGTGTAACCGCCCATCGAATGCCCCGCGACGTACCACGGCTCGTCAGACAGCGCGGTCATCAGCGCGTAAATCAGGTCTTCACGGGGAACGCGTTCGCTCCCGGCGGTCTCGCGGGAGGAAAAGCCGAAATCCGGCAGATCGACAAGCACGCATTCGTAGCCGTTTTCCGCGAGGATCGCGCTCAGCGGCTCCCAGCAACAGGTGGACGCGAGGAAGCCGTGCAGGAGCAGGATCTGTCCCTTCTTTTCGCCCGCGGGTTCTTTGACGCGGTAGTGCAGCTCATATTCGCCGCAAGAGAAGAATTTGCTGTCCGGGTAGGGGGACGTTTTTCCCGCGTCGCCGAACGCCGGAACGGTGATCGCCAGCAGCAGAAAAAGGCAGAGCAGAACGGCAGCCGTTCGTTTCATTTTGCCGCCTCCTTTTTAAAAGCGCGCGCCTTCGCGCAGCGTCCGGATCGCGGCGGCGCGGTCGGCTGCCTTAAAGACGTAGCTGCCGGCCACGATGACGTTCGCGCCGGCCTGCGCGGCGGCCTTGACGGTGGTCTCGTTGATTCCTCCGTCCACCTGGATGAGCAGATCGGGGCATTTTTTCCGCAGCGCCGCCACCTTGGGCTCCATATCGGCCATGTAGCTCTGTCCGCCGAAGCCGGGCTCCACGGTCATGACGAGGACCATATCGACCCGGTCCAGGTACGGGTACACGGCCTCGACCGGCGTGCCGGGCTTGATCGCGATCCCGGCCTTGCAGCCGCAGGCGGCGATCTTGCCGATCGTCGCGCCGACGTCAGATGCGGCCTCCAGATGAAACGTGATGAGATCCGCGCCCGCCTTCGCGAAATCTTCGATATAACGGATGGGCTCGTCGATCATCAGATGCACGTCAAAGAGCAGCGTCGTGCAGCCGCGCAGCGCGGAAACGATGCACGGTCCCAGTGTGATATTGGGCACGAAATTGCCGTCCATCACATCGATATGCGCCATATCCGCGCCGCATTCCGTCAGCGAGATCAGCTCCTGCCGCATGGCGCCGAAGTCGCAGGACAGGATGGAGGGGGAGATGTAGGTTTTCACGTCGATCACCGTTCCTTTCCGTACAAGCATACCATGAAAGCGCCCTGTTTGCAACAGAGAAATCCGCGAAAAACCGGAGAGCAAACGCCTAAAACGCTTGACAAAAGCGCCGTGTTTTGATAGAATATCAAAACGGAACGGCGCAGCGCCGTCCACGATCCGGAAGCGTATCGAAGTGGTCATAACGGGCCTGACTCGAAATGTACCCGGCGTCGTCCCGTTTCGTCACCCCGGATTTCCCGATATATCAAGGGTTCACGGCGGTTCGAACTTTTCGATCCTTCATTTTTCTAACGCGTTTTTCTAACATTTATCCGACAACTGAATACATGGAGACGTATCGAAGAGGTCATAACGAGAACGACTCGAAATCGTTTGATCGGTGATGAGCCGGTCCGTGGGTTCGAATCCCACCGTCTCCGCCAGCGTTTCGGCAAGCAATTCTTTGCT
>ONWP01000112.1 GCA_900321595.1 uncultured Eubacteriales bacterium | reverse complement strand
TAACGCTTTCTTCATGCGCTTGCCTTTCGTTTCGTTTTTCTGTATTATAGACGATAGGGATCGTGAATGCAATCCCCGCGGCGCGTTGGGATCAGTATTTCTGTCCGGCGCAGATTGATTTCGCGCGGGCGCGATGCTATAATACAATAAAAAGCGCATTCAGTGTGCGCGAACACTGGAGGAATGACGGGATGTTTCAGAAATACGAGGGGAATCCGATTTTCGGCAACGCCGCGACGGGAACGCTGTTCGATGTGTATCTGACCGCGCAGAACGAGGGACTTCGCATGGATCTTTCCACGAGAAAGAATGATTCTGTCGCCGTTTCCTTTTCGGAAGACGGGATCCGGTGGACAGAGCCCGCGACCACGCTCGGCCCGGACGCCGGGACCGGCTGGGAGGACGCGGTCAACCGCAACTGCGTGCTGAAGGTCGGCGGCGTCTGGCGGATGTGGTACACCGGACAGGCGCACGGCAACAGCTGGATCGGCGTCGCGGAAAGCGCGGACGGCGTCACGTTCCGCCGCGTCACAGACAGCCCCGTGCTCTCGCCGGAAGCGCCCTTTGAGGGGGCTTCCGTGATGAATCCCTGCGTCCTGTATGAGGACGGGCTGTATAAAATGTGGTACAGCGCCGGTGAGACCTATGAGCCGAATGTGCTGTGCTATGCCGAAAGCGCGGACGGGATCCGGTGGACGAAATCGCCGCGCAATCCCATCCTCGAAAAGAATCCGGCGAAGGAATATGAACAGAACCGCATCGGCGGCTGTCAGGTGCTCCGGCATCCGACGCTCGGTTATCTGGTGTTTTATATCGGCTATCGGGATATCAATACGGCGTGCATCTGCGCCGCGGCGAGCGCGGACGGGGTCTCCGGCTTCCGCCGCTGCAGAGACAATCCGCTTGTCGCGCCGACGCCGGGCGATTGGGACGCGGATTCCTGTTATAAGCCCTCCGCGGTCTATGACGGGACGCGGGAGCTGTGGCGGATCTGGTATAACGGACGCGCGGGCGGTATGGAATACATCGGTCTCGCGCAAAAACAGGGCGATTTCGAAAACGATGACTTTGAATAGCGCGCTGTCTGCCGGAGACGACGGCGTGAAAACGGCATGCGGGATCAGCCGCGAGAGGAGACGCAGATGAAAAACGAACCGGATGCGGATCGTCCGCGGATCCATTACAGACCGGCGAAGGGCTGGATCAACGACCCGAACGGACTTGTGTGGTTCCGGGGGTACTATCATATCTTTTATCAGCACGCGCCCCATTATGAAACGCCGTGGCGCGAAAGCATGCACTGGGGACACGCCAGGACGAAGGATTTTATCCATTACGAGGAGCTGCCGGTCGCGCTGTTCCCGGACAGACCGTACGACCGGGACGGCTGCTGGTCCGGCACCGCGATCGTGAAGGATGATGTGCTCTGGCTCTTCTACGCTTGTGTGCGGGACGGGGCGCAGGCCGTCGCCGCCGCGTATTCAAACGACGGGATCCGGTTCGAAAAGGTTGACGGCAACCCGGTGATCGCCGGATATCCGCCGGACGGCTCGCCCGATTTCCGGGATCCCGCCGTATGCCGCGCGGACGGGCGGTACTGGTGCGTTTTGGCGTCCGGCAACCGGGCGCGCGGCAGCGCCGTTCTGCTGCTCTATGAGAGCGCGGACCTGCTGCGCTGGCGGTACCGCGGCGTCATGCGCGAATGGGAAAACGCGAAATTCGCGGAGTGTCCGTCGTTTTTGAAGCTCGGGGAAAAATATCTGCTCGCCGCTTCCGTATGTACGCAGGACGCGCATCGCTTTTCCATGGCGGTCGGCTCGTTTTCGGACGGACGGTTTACCGCGGAGGTAACGGGCGAGGCGGATCAGGGCCCCGATCAGTACGCCGGACAGATCTTCCGGGATCCGCAGGGCAGAGCGCTCCTGCTTTCCTGGATCCCGGGCTGGCAATACGCCGGGTACCGGGAGCGTGATATCGGCTGTATGTCCGTGCCGCGCGAGGTCACCTGCGCGGACGGAACGCTGCGCGTGTATCCGGCCGCCGAGGTGCTGCGGTTCCTGAAGGACAGTGATCCCGCGCTGATCCGGACGGAACAGGGCTTCCGGATCCCGCGCGCCGGACGGGCGGACGTCGTGCATACGGGACAGATCCGCGACCTGAAATGTCTGCGCGACGCGGACGTGCTGGAGGTCTTCGTCAACGGCGGCGAGACGGCCTATACCGCGCTGCTCTGAGCGCCCCGGTCAGCCCCGGCTGAAGCGCCCGGCGTCCGGTTCGAATGCGCGTGAATCCGGGTTTTAGTCAATTTTTCTTTACTATTTTGGCGGCGGACGGTATCATCGTCCTGTCGTCGAAGAAAGGATCCGAACCATGTCTGAAGAGCATTTGTCCGCATCCGGGAACGCCGTGCCGGATCTCATCGCGTTATATGAGGCGCACGCGAAAAGAAACGGGATCACGGTTCCCATGCTGCGCGTG
>ONWP01000164.1 GCA_900321595.1 uncultured Eubacteriales bacterium | reverse complement strand
TGAGCCGTCCCAAATGCTCAACTCCACAAACATCGTCGCCGCGACCGAGCTGGCAAGCTGGCAGAACTTTGCAATGTTCTCGCTGGTTTCCGTTGTACCGGGCTTAAGTCTGTTGCTCTGCTCGATCCCCATGTTCTTCTACCAGATTTCCGGAGACAAGAAAAAGCAGATGCAGATTGATCTTGCCGCCAAGCGTAAAGCGGAAGGTTTTTCCGTCGAGCTGGAAGGGTAATACCGATTTCTCAGCGCATCCTTTGCCTGTCGCATTGGATGCGCTTTTGTTTTTCAATTGGAGGTTATCGTGGATATTAAAGAAAAGATCCGGAAACTGCCGGGTGATCTGAAACAGTACTGGAAGCATCCGCCGCAGGGTCGGTATATGCCTTTCAAGGAGATCGCGGCGTACTCCGTCGGCGGCCTGGGCGCGTACCTCATCATGACGCTGGGCGGCGCCTGTATCCTCGGCACGGGCAATACGCTGATATCGTCAACGCTGGGCGTGGACGCGACGGACATGTATATTCTGTACGTCATCGCGGTCCTTGTCAACATTCCCCTGACCGGCGTACGGGCGCATATCATCGACAACACGCGCAACAAGGCCGGCAAATACAGGCCGTATATCGTCTCCATGGGCATCCCGACCGCCGTGCTGTGCACCCTGATGGTCTGGTTCCCCTACGATAAGTTCGGCGCGCTGTTCGGCGACGGCCTGCTCTTTGGCGAGACCCGCGCCTACATCGCGAAATGCGCCGTGATCCTGCTGCTCAACCTCGGGATCCAATTCGTCTATTACTTTTTCTATGACGGATACGAAAACCTGATCCACGTCCTTTCGCCGAATACACAGGAGCGCGCGGACGTCTCCGCGATCAAAAGCGTCGTCTATTCCGCCGCGCCGTCGATCGTGAATCTCATTACGCCGATCATCGCGTCGAAGCTCTTTCATACGAACACCACAGATATCCGCGTTTACCGGCTGCTTTATCCGATCCTCGGCGTGCTCGGCATTCTGCTGTGCATCGTGGTCTACAAGAACACGGAGGAGAAGATCATCCGCGCCCGCACACATGTGGTTCGCGTTCGCTTCATCGACGCGCTTCGCGCCGTCGCGAAGAACAAATATTTCTGGATCATCTCCTTCGCCGGCTGGATCGGCTTCCTCGAGACCGCCTACATCAACATCTTTACGTGGCTTTACAATTACGGAGGCGTCTGCAGCGGCTCCGTATACGGGATCATCATCACGATCTACGGCAACGCGAGTCTGTGGGGTATGATCCTCGCGCCCTTCTGGATCAAAAGGAGCGGCAAAAAGCGCGTCCTGGTCATCACAAACATCTTTAATATCATTTTCATCCTGATGCTGCTGCCGGTGACGCAAAGCCTGAACAACAGCACGATCTGGCTCGTGCTCATCTTCCTGTATCTCAACGCGTTCATGGGATCCTTCGCGCTGATCCTGAATCCGGCGATCCAGGCGGATATCCGCGATTATCAGCAGTATATTACCGGGGAGCGGATCGACGGTATGTTCAGCGCGGTCGGCACCATCGGAACCGTCATCACGCTGGCCACCTCGTCCATCCTGCCGATCATCTACGAACGAGAGGGCGTCAATAAAGCGGTCGCCTCGCAGGTGACTTCCAATCCGGAAATCTTAAACCGGATGCTGGGCGACGGTAAAACAGTCGGTCAGATCCTTTCAGAGCAGCTGACGAACGGACAGGACAGCTATCACAACGCGTTTTCTGCGCTTTACGACCCGGATATTCTGCTCCGGCTCCTGCATGTGCTGATCCTGATGTCCGCCCTGGGCGCGCTTCTCAACGTCATCCCGTTCTTCTGGTATGACTTCAGCGAACGGAAACAGAAGAGCATCGTGCAAACGCTGAAGGTTCGCGCCATGTTTGAGGATCACGGCAACGGAGCGCTGACGGATGAGGCGCTGCTCGAAGCCTATCCGATCATAGAAGCCGCGTACGCGCATGAAAAAGCGCAGCCGAAAGTTCTTGATAAATCGTCGATCCGCTCCGCGCCTGCCGGCGAACGAAAGGCCGCGCGTCAGGCGTACCGCGAGGCGAAGCAATTCAACGAGGATCTGCATATTCACGCCTTTATCCGGGATGAGCTCAGACGCTTCGAAGACCCGGTCGAGCAGTATCGGATCGCAGTCGCAGAAAAGCGCGTACAGGACGGATTGTCCGCGCTGCATGAAATCACGGACGCACAGGCGAGCGAAATGCTTCTTCACGCGCGCGCGATGCCAAAGGGTTCGTCGACAGAAAAACGGATCCGCACCTATGCGATCGAGGACGCGAAAGCCGTCAGACGAAGCGTACGTATTTGCGCCAAAATGAGAGCCGCCGGCAAATCTCTCGTTGAACCTGACATCACGAAACTTGAGGACGCGCTCAATACGCAGGACGCGCTAGACGACGAAATCCGAAGCGCATACGAGGCGCTGAAGCGGAAGGACACGCCGAAAACCGGCCGCAATGCGCTGCGCGAGCAGATCAACACCGCAAATAAGAATAAGAAACAGGCGCAGCGTGAGGAAAAACAGCTGTCGGACGCGTTCGCGGCATTTGACCGCGCGGCAAAACCGTACCTCGACGCGGAAAAGCTGGTTCGTTTGCGTGACAGCTATTTGAATCTGAATGTCATCGCAGAGAGATATCAAGCGCTCATTACTCAAAAGAATACCAAAGTGTAAACTTTTTGTGAAATAGGAAACAAATATTGAATTCTTATTTCAAATAGCGTATATTAGTATTAAACTATATACGACAGGTGATTTGACATGACCAGAGACTCTACACGGCGCACGAACATTTCAAGTATCAGAACCAGGAAGAAGCTCTCTGAAGCCTTGATCGAAGTATTGGGGGATAAATCGTTCGACAAGCTTACAGTGATGGACATCTGCAACGCAGCGGGACTTCCCCGCGCTACCTTTTACAATCATTTCCTTGATAAATACGATCTGCTCAAATACGCGTTCAAAACAACCGCAGAGTCGATCATGCCCGATTCGCTTCCCGACATCATCGATGAAAAGGACTGTCTGAAGGCGATTACAGACAATCTGATGCATTATGTGGAGGATCATCAGGAGCTGTTTCGCCGTGTCGGTTCAGCGAATATCAACAGTCTGTTCTTCAGTGAAATCAAATGCAACGTCCGATCGCTACTGAAAGACTTCTTTGACGCGAAATCGGGCAAAGGCGTAAATTACAAGCATACGACATTCCTGCTCGCGGAATTCTACGCGAACGCGCTGGTTTTCACCGTGCAGGGGTGGATCGATTCCGACGCAAGAATGGATCGAAATGATTTCATTTCATCGATCATGGATCTCGTTGTCATCGACGTTCTTTAACAAAAACAAATAAACAGCAAACCGGGAAGAGCGTCTGCTCTTCCCGGCTGATTTTATTGCGATCTCGTTCAGATCCGGGCGACGCCGTCCTTGCGGGCAGCCTCGGCGACGGCATTCGCAACCGTCTCGCGGATGCGCGGATCAAACGCGTGCGGAATGATGAACTCGGGGCTGAGCTCCTCGTCGGAAACGAGGGACGCGATGGCGTACGCAGCGGCGATCTTCATATTCTCGGTGATCTGGCTGGCTCTGACGTCCAGAGCGCCGCGGAACAGCGCCGGGAAGCAAAGCACGTTGTTGATCTGGTTCGGGAAATCGCTGCGGCCGGTGCCGACGATCGCTGCGCCGGCAGCCTTGGCCTCGTCCGGCATGATCTCGGGCGTCGGGTTCGCCATGGGCAGCACGATGGGATCGGGATTCATCGTCTTGATCATATCCTGCGTCAGCACGCCGGGCGCGGACACGCCGATGAAGATATCGGTGCCCTTGATCGCGTCAGCGAGCGTGCCCTTGGTCATGCTGCGGTTCGTGACCTTGGCGATCTCGTCCTTGAAGGGGTTCATCTTCTCTCTTCCCTCATAGATCGCGCCGGTACGGTCGCAGAGAATGACGTCCTTGAGGCCGAGCGTCATGAGAAGCTTCGCGATGGCGACGCCCGCGGAACCCGCGCCGTTGATGACGGCCTTGCAGTCCTCGAGCTTGCGGCCGGTGAGCTTCATCGCGTTGATGAGCGCGGCGGAGCAGACGACGGCGGTGCCGTGCTGATCGTCATGGAACACGGGGATATCGCACTTGGCCTTGAGCTTCTCCTCGATCTCAAAGCAGCGGGGCGCGGAGATATCCTCGAGGTTGATGCCGCCGAAGGAGCCGCTGATCTTGTAGACGATGTCAACGATCTCATCGACGTCCTTGCTGCGGATGCAGAGCGGGAAAGCGTCAACGCCGCCGAACTCCTTGAAGAGGACGCATTTGCCCTCCATGACGGGCATACCGGCCTCAGGACCGATATCGCCGAGGCCGAGGACAGCCGTACCGTCGGTGATGACGGCGACCATGTTCCAGCGGCGAGTCAGCTCCCAGCTCTTATTATAATCCGCCTGGATCGCGAGACAGGGCTCAGCGACGCCGGGGGTATACGCGAGGGAAAGCGCGTCCTTGGAGTCGACCTTCGCTCTCGCGATAACTTCGACCTTGCCCTTCCACTCGCCGTGCAGTCTCAGTGATTCTTTTCTGTAGTCCATAGTTTTATACCTTCCTGTTCAGATTGATCAAAGATTTTCGATGTGCGCGCTGATCTTCTTCGTCTCGGGATAAGGCTTGTAGCCGTCTTCCCACGGGAAGGTGTAATCAAGGCCAAGCTCGTCGCGGACGGCGTTGATCTCGCCCTGCACGGACTCGTTGATCGGCACGCCG
>ONWP01000173.1 GCA_900321595.1 uncultured Eubacteriales bacterium | reverse complement strand
TATTATCTGGAGACGTTCAATGAGATCGGCGCGCGGTTCGGGATCTCCGCCGGACACGCCCGCACGATCCTCACACGCGTAAAACGCGGGCTCGCGCGGTTCGAAGGGAGGAAAACGCTATGACCGACCGGGAGATCTATGACGCCGTGACGGGGATCCGGGACGAGTATCTGGAGCAGTCCGGCGAAGGCGCGCGCAATCGGCGGACAGGCAGGCAAAAGCGTTTGTACGCGCTTCGCACAGCCGCCGCCTTTGCGGTCTGCGCCGCTGCTGTGACCGCCCTCGCCGTACACCTCATCCGGCCGCGGGAGCGCGTTTCTGCTCCGGTGGCTGTCTCCGCCGAACAGACGCTTCCGGCGGGAAACGTCGCGCTGGGCGTGTTCCGGGCCGCCGCACGCGATCCGGACGCAGACGCCTACGCGCAGGACGAGCTGCCGCTGGTGCGCGTCACCGCAGGCGGGATCACCTACGATCAGATCGACACGGCGCGCCTTGCCGATTTCGGGATCGGGCCCGCCGTGCCGGAAAACGCCTTCGGCGAACGGCTCGGCGCCGTCGTCGAGCTGGACGGCGAGCACATGCCTGACCGGAAGCCCGACGTGTGGTCGAAGGAACCGTCGCTTCGCGGCGCGCAGGTGTATCTGTACGCGCCTGCGAAAAGCCGGGCGATCGTCCTCGTCCGGACAGGCGAAACGTGCGCGGTCTTCGCATCGACGGGACAGCCGACCGCTTCTGACGGCGCTTGTCTCCCCTTCGCCGACGCGTGCCGGTTCTTCAGCCCGGCAGGGACAGACGGGATCGCGTCGATCGAATACGAAGTCTCCGCGCCGAAAGCCGGCGGCACGATCGCGGTCACGCGAAGCGGCGCCGTCACGGACGCGCAGACGCTCGCGGCGCTGACAAAGCTGCTGTGCGCTCTCACGCCGGAGCCGCCGCCCGCCGACCCGAGGACTCCGACGCCGGACTGGTTCAACGCCGGCATGGACGCGTACCGCGCCGATCCCGACGCGTTCGACGCCGCATGGTACCGGCTGACCGTCCGCTTTACAAACGGCTGCCGCCTTGAGACGCTGGAATTCATTCCCTTCGTCGGGGACGGGTACTTCTCCGGCATGGCGCAGCTCACGCCGGCGCAGACGGCCGCGCTCACCGGACTGCTCGCCGAAAAATAACCGGATTCCCGGTTGCAAATTGACGATCAAACCTGTATAATAGTTCTAATGAAGTAATAGCGGGGGGTTTCTGTATGAAAAGGATGTTCTGTGCGCTGCTGGTCCTGAGTCTGCTCCTGTGCGCGCTGCCGCTCCCGGCGTCGGCGCGGGACGCGCTTTCGTTCCGCGACGACGGGACGTTCCGGATCCTGCATCTGACCGACACCCAGGACGACGCGGTGCCGTCTCCCGACATGCTGAATCTGCTGAAGCTGTCCATCGAGACCGCCGACCCGGATCTGATCGTCTTCACCGGCGACCTGGTGGAGGACAGCCGTCTGGGCGACGTGGCGTCCGACGCGCAGCCGCTGCGCGAGGGCGTCAACGTGAAGGATCTCGGCGGCGCTCTGAATTACGAAAAAACCAGAGCCAACGTCGAAAAGGCCGTCGCGGACGTGTTCGGCGTCTTCGAATCCTATGAGATCCCCTATGTCGTCGCGCTGGGCAACAACGACCGCAAGGTCGGCCTCTCCACCGCGGACTGGCTGGAGATCTTCGCCGCGTATCCGCACTGCGTCATTCGGGACGACAGCCCCGATGAAGCCGGCGGGATCGACTATTACGTCACGATCCGCGGCACGGACGGCGCGGACAAATTCAACGTCTGGCTGGGCGACACGACGCGGCACGGCATCAGCGACGCGCAGATCGACTGGTATCAGCAGACCAGCCGCGCCATCACGGCGAGAAACGGCGCGCCCGTCCCCGCGTTCTGGTTCCAGCACATCCAGGCCGCGGATATCGGCAACCTCTTCGAGCCCTGCAAAATGACGGATGAAGGCGCGCGCAAGGGCGCAAACGGCTTCGTCCGCGTCAACCGGGAGATCGCCGGCGGCAACAGCTTCTACGGCTGGGATCCGTGCGAACCAAGCTATGAATTCCGCGCGTGGAAGGCCTGCGGCGACGTGATCGGCGCGTTTTTCGGCCACCAGCACGTCGAGGGCGTCTGCGGCACGTTCGACGGGATCGAGATGGGCTTCACCTACGGCTGTGAGATGGCGAAGACCGGCCCCTACGGCTTCCGCGTCTTCACGCTGCACGAGGACGACCTGACGCATTACGACAACACGCTCTACCGCTACACCGGCAAGGCGGCGCTGGGCACCGCGAAGGTTTCGCCTGAGACGAACGAGCCCTACAGCACGCCCGCGAACGGTCTCGAGGCCTTCTTCCTGAAGCTCGCGGCGTTCTTCCGCGCGGCGGTCAGCGCGATCATTTACGTTTTCTCATAATCATTTCGGAAAAGAGGTGCCCGGCGTATGCACAACCGGCTTCGATTCATCCCGATCATTCTGGCGCTCCTTCTTCTGATGGAGACGCCGGTCTTCGCGTTTCCACCGGAGCTGTCCGAGGAAGCGGAAGCTTCTGTCGTGGAAACGGTGGAGGAGGATTTTTCCCGGACCGTCCGCGGCGACGTCAACGGCGACGGCCGGCTGACGGCGGCGGACGCGCGCCTCACCCTGCGCGCCAGCGCCAGGATGGATCGTCTGTCAGCCTATGCCTTCGCGGAAGCGGACTTTGACGGCAACGGCGTCATCACGGCGAAGGACGCGCGGTGCCTGCTGCGGCTGTCGGCGAAGCTCGACCCGACCGCGCCGGTCACAACGCGGCCGACGACCACGACGAAGCCGACCACGACGAAGCCGACCACGACCGCGCCCACGACGACGAAGCCGCCCGCGACGCAGCGGACCGCGTATACCCGGAAATACACGGTCAGTCTGGATTCGGCCTTTTACACGGATTACGCCCCCGCCGCCGCGCTCTACGACTACAACAACGACAAGATCCTGTACGGCCGCAATATGAACGAATACATGGAGCCGGCCAGCACGACGAAGCTGATGACCGCCTTCGTGTCCAGCAAGTACCTCGGCGAAAACACGGTCATACGCGTCGGCGACGAGCTCGATCTGGTCAACTGGAACGCGTCCACCGCCGGTCTGTACAAGGGTCTGCGCATGACGTACGCCGAAATGCTCAAATGCCTGCTGCTGCCGTCCGGCTGCGACGCGGCCTACGCCATCGCCTGCGCCGCGGGACGCGCCGCCGCGAAGGACAGCAGTCTCTCGCCGTGGAACGCCGTGCGCCGCTTTGTCGGTCTGATGAATGAAGAAGCCAAAAAGCTCGGCATGACGCGCACCACCTGGACCAATCCCGACGGCTTCCCGGACGACAGCGGCCGTCCGTGGACGACCGTCCGCGACATGCTGGTGCTGGCGACGGCCTGCTACGACGTAGCGATCATCCGGCGCACCAGCGGCTCGCCGAAGGCCAACGTTTACGACGCGGACGGCGACTATTTCGCCTATTACGACAACACGAACGAGCTGCTGTGGCAAAACAGCGACCGCTATTATCAGTACTGCGTCGGCATGAAGACCGGCTCCCACTCCACCGCGGGACAGTGCCTCGTCACCGCCGTGCGCAAGGATCAGCGCATCTTCCTGTGCGTCGTCATGGGCTGCGACAGCAAGTGGAGCCGCTTCATGGCGATCAAGGGGCTGTGCGATACGGCCTTCGCGCGATACAGCTGACGCATATTGACATTTTTGTCAAAAAAGCGCATAATTATTTAAGAATCAACAGATATCCACCAAAAAGGAGTTATCGGCATGAACGAATACCGTTTTACGTTTACATACGGTTTTTCCGGCAGGACCTACGCTTTGACGGCGGAAAGCCCGACCTCCCCCTACGCCGACGCGGTCATCGACCGCGCGGACGGCCGCGTCCGGGTCACGATCCGACCCAAGGCGTTTATCGCCTTTGAAACGGCGGAGCTGACGAAATCGCGTCCGTTCGCGGACAGCGAGCGCTTCTTCGGCAACGGCTATCAGTCCTGGTCCACCAGCCGGGAATACGCGAAAGGCGACCGGCAGCCCGGCGTCCCCGCCCCGCTCGACAGGGATTTCATCAAGGGGCTGCCCGGCATCTCCTCCGACGTGTTCTTCTGCCCGCAGGATTCCGCGCCGGGGCACATCCGCTCCCACTGCTACACCTATATCAAGGACGTCGAGAACCCCGGGAAGATCGCGTTCTGCGGCTCGCTCAACGAGCGCACGGGCTTCACCTGGTTCAGCGCCGATCTGCCCGCGGGCTCGATCACGGTGCACAAGGACGTCGAGGGCGTCGAGACCGCCGATGAATATGAGCTCTTTGATCTCATCGAGCTGCGCGGCTCCTTTGACGAGGTGTTTGACGCCTACTTTGCCGCGCTGGGCGTAGGCAAGCCCCGCGTCGACCATCTCTCCGGCTACACCAGCTGGTACAACTATTTCCAGAAGATCGACCAGAACATCATCCTGCGCGATCTGAACGACATGGATCCGGTCAGAGAGCACGTCAACATCTTCCAGGTGGACGACGGCTATGAGACCTTCGTGGGCGACTGGCTCGATCCCAATCCCAAGAAGTTCCCGGACGGCATGGCGCACGTGGCGAAGAAGATCCACGACAAGGGCTATATGGCCGGCATCTGGCTGGCGCCCTTCAATCTGCAGATCAAATCCCGCACCTTCCGCGATCATCCGGACTGGATTATCCGCACGAAAAACGGCAAGCCGCTGCTCGGCTGCGCGGGCTGGGGCGGCGCGTACACCATGGATATCTATAAGGAGGAGCCGCGCGAATACATCCGTCACTTCTTCGACGTGATCCTGAACGAGTGGGGCTACGACATGGTAAAGCTGGACTTCCTGTACAGCCAGTGCCAGATCCCCAGGAACGGCAAATCCCGCGGACAGATCATGTGCGAGGGGCTCGACTTCCTGCGCGAGTGCTGCGGCGACAAGCTGATCCTCGGCTGCGGCGTGCCCATCGGACCGGCCATCACGACCGGCGTCTTCGACGCGTGCCGCGTGACCTGCGACGTGAGCCTGCAGTATAACGGCGGGATCATCGGCAAGCTGCCCATCAACGCGGAGCTGCCGAGCGCCATTTATTCCATGACCAACAGCGTCTTCCGCCGTCAGCTCAACGGCAGAGCGTTCCTCAACGACCCGGACGTGTTCTTCCTGCGCTACAAGAACCTGAAGTTCAACATGGAGCAGAAGATGACGCTGGCGACGGTCAATCACATCTTCGGCGACGTGCTGTTCGTCTCGGACGACATGGCCGAGTACACAGACGCCGATTTCGAGGCGGTCAAAAAGCTTTACGGAAAATCGGATTTCACCGTGGAGGACGTCAACTACGTCGACGGCAACAAAAAGATCGTCGTCTCGCTGCGCGACGCGGCGGGCAGGCAGAAGATGCTCTGGTTCAGCATCGCCTCCGGTTTCGGCTCCGCGTCTGAGATCATCGGGCTGATGACCAGCCGATGAGACGGATCGCCATCTTCCAGCGAGACCTGGGAGTCGGCGGTATCCAAAGGTCTCTGCGCAATCTGCTGACAGGCACGGATCTGTCCGGCTACATCGTGGATCTGTACCTGTTCGAGCCGCCCTCCCGGCAGGTGCGGCAGGAGCTGAAGGGCTGCAACATCTACGTGCTCAAGCCGCTGTTCTACCTGAACCGGATCGTCCCGATCCGCCTGCTTGAACGCATGTTCCGCTACACGCTGCCCAGAGTGGAATACGATCTGGCGATCGACTACTCCAGCTATTCCAACGAGTGCGCGCTGTGCTGCCGGCAGATCAAAGCGAAGCGCCGCATCATGTGGATCCACAACGACCTGGCGCTGGAATACGCGCACAACCGCAAATACCGGATCCTGTTCCGCGCATTCAGAAGGAAATACCGGGATTACGACGCGTTTGTCGCCGTCTCGGACGGCATCGTCGCGCCATTCCGGGAGCGGACCGGCGTGCGGGAGGACGTGCCCGTATACGTCATCCCGAATATGATCAACACGCAGCTGATCTTCGCCCGCAGCGAAGCGCCGATCGACTTCCGCGTCGATCCGGTGGTGACGAATTTCATCTTCGTCGGCCGTTTCACCTATCAGAAGGGGATCGACATCCTGCTGCGGCATTTCCGCGAGGCGCTCGACGAGCGCAACGACATCCAGCTCTATCTGATGGGAGACGGCGAGGAAAAGCCGAACATCCTGAAGCAGATCGAGGCCCTGCAGCTGACCGACTTCGTCTCGGTGCTGCCCAAGGCTGACAACCCCTACCCCTATATGGCGCTCATGGACGCGCTGGTGCTCACCAGCCGCCATGAGGGACAGGGCATGGTCCTGCTCGAGGGCAAGGCGCTGGGGCTCGACCTGATCTTCCCGAAGCATCTTGAAAAATACAACGACGACCTCGTCGGCTGCGAGGACGTGACGCGGGCGATCGTGCAGCAGCACAAGAAGACCGACCGGCAGCGCGACTCGCTGGACGCGTACAATCTCAATATCAAAAACAGCCTCTACGCGCTGTTTGATCAGGACGCATGAAACTGAGTATCATTTTACCCGCCTATAACTGCGCCGCTTTCGTCAGGGAAGCGGCTGATTCTGTGCTCGCCGTACAGCGCGCGGATCTGGAGCTGATCGCCGTGGACGACGGCTCCGCCGACGGCACCCGCGCCGTACTCGACGCGCTGGCGGAAGCGGACAGCCGCGTCCGGGTGTTCACGATCCCCAACGGCGGCCCCGCGAACGCCCGCAACTACGGCCTGTCTCAGGCGTCAGGCGACTTCGTGGGCTTCCTCGACGCGGACGACGTGTTCCGCGCCGACGCGCTGGAGGAACAAGCCGGGCGCGACCCGGCGTGCGACGTGCTGATCTGCGGCTTCATCCAGACCTTCGACGGCAGAGCCGAGCCGAAGCTCTACCTGCCGGAAGGCGCGGACCCGGCGTCCCTGCTGCGCCGCAACATGCTCAACAGCGTCTGGAACAAGTTCTACCGCAGATCGTTTCTTACGACGAATCAGATCACGTTTCCGGACTGCCGCTGGGGCGAGGACCGGCTCTTCAACTTCGCCTGTCTTCGCGCGGGCGCGCGCGTGGAGGTCTCGCCGGAGGTGCTCTACGAATACCGCATGGACGGCGGCGTGAGCCTCGTGAGCGGCTATCTGCCGGACAAGCCGGAGATCTGCGCGCGCGTCTACCGGGAATCACGGCAGATCTGCCGCGACGAGACGCTGACGGCGCAGCTGTACCTCAAAAGCCTGCTGTCCTGCTGCACGGTGCTCTTTGCAGGCAACTGTCCCCTCTCCCGGCGGGAAAAGCTCGATTACATCCGGCGGCTCAAGTACCTACCGGAGACCCGGCAGGCCACGACCATCCCGCAGAGCGGCTATTACGGCGTCATCCGGCGGCTGTTCCGGCTCGGCGTGCCCCGCAGGATCTACGCCTTCGCCCGGACGGTGGCGCTCACCCAGCGCAATTTCCTGCCGGTCTTTTTACGATTCCGCCGGTAAACGGCGCCGCGTCTGTCTTTATTCACTGAAAATCAGCGGCTTTGACCGCTGTTTTTTTACATCCGCGCGGCGATTTGCGCCTTGATTTCAAGCCCCGATTATTGTATAATTTTTCTTGTGATAGGCAGCCTCCCGCAACTGACGGCACCGCGGAGCACCGCATGGGAACGGGAGAATAACCGAACAAATGTCGAACCGTCTGGGCAAGCCGATCCTGCGTTGGGTCGGCCTGCCCTTTTTGATTGAAACGGAGGTCTGAGACATGAAAAAAGCAGCCGTGATCATGGGCAGCGACAGCGATCTGCCCGTTGCGGAAAAAGCGATCGACGTATTCAGATCGCTGGACGTGCCCTTCGAGGTCCACGTCTACAGCGCGCACAGGACGCCGCAGGCGGCGGCCGCGTTCGCAGCCGGCGCGAAGGCAAACGGCTTCGGCGTGATCATCTGCTTTGCCGGCATGGCGGCGCATCTGGCGGGCGCGTTCGCAGCCAATACGACGCTGCCGGTCATCGGCGTGCCGGTGAAGAGCTCCTTTGACGGGCTCGACGCGCTTTTGGCGACCGTGCAGATGCCGTCCGGCATCCCCGTGGCGACTGTCGCGGTCAACGGCGGCAAGAACGCGGCGATCCTCGCCTGTCAGATCCTCGCGACGGCGGATGAGACGCTCGCGGAAAAGCTCGCCGCGCTTCGCCTCGCGGACGAGCAGGCCGTACTGGAAAAAGACAAGCGCATCAGCGCATCTTATGAATAAACGGAGGAACACCATGGAAAAACGCGAACAGATGTATGAGGGCAAAGCAAAAAAAGTCTTTGCGACCGATGATCCGGCGCTGTGCATCGTCTCCTACAAGGACGACGCGACGGCCTTCAACGGGCTGAAAAAAGGCACCATCCGGGGCAAAGGCGTCGTCAACAACCGCATGTCCAACTACCTGATGAAGCTGCTCGAGGCCGAGGGCGTTCCCACCCATCTGGTGGAGGAGCTGAACGACCGTGAGACGCTGGTCAAGCGCGTGCAGATCGTGCCGCTGGAGGTCATCATCCGCAACGTGGCGGCCGGATCCTTCTCCAAGCGCGTCGGCTGTCCCGAGGGCACGCCGCTGGCGTGCACCGTGCTGGAATACTGCTACAAGGACGACGATCTGGGCGACCCCATGGTCAACGACAGCCACATTCTGGCGATGCAGTGGGCGACCAAAGAGGAGCTGGACACCATCGCGAAGCTGACCTACAAGGTCAACGACGTGCTCAAGGCGTTTTTCAAAAACGTGAACATCGACCTCATCGACTTCAAGATCGAGTTCGGCCGCCTGCCGGACGGCACGATCGTCCTCGCGGATGAGATCTCCCCCGACACCTGCCGGATCTGGGATTCCACGACGCACGAAAAGCTGGACAAGGATCGTTTCCGCCGGGACCTGGGCAACGTGGAAGACGCTTACGAAGAAATGATGCGCCGGATCTTCGGCTGAGGGAGGTTTTATATGTCAAGCATCCATGAAGAATGCGGCCTGTTCGGGATCTACGCGCCGGAGAACTGCGACGTCGCCGGCGCAACGTACTACGGATTGTTCGCGCTGCAGCACCGCGGCCAGGAGAGCTGCGGCATCGTCGTCTGCAACGACGGCCTGTTCCGCTATCATAAGGACGTCGGCCTGGTCGGCGACGTGTTCACGCCCCGGATCATGAACGATCTGGGCGAAGGCAATATGGCCGTCGGCCACGTGCGCTACAGCACGACCGGCGAGCCCCAGCGCCGCAACGCGCAGCCGATCGTCGTCAACCATATCAAGGGTCACATGGCCCTCGCGCACAACGGGAATCTTGTCAACTCCTTCGAGCTTCGGTCCGAGCTGGAGATGCAGGGTTCCATTTTTCATTCCACCAGCGATTCCGAGGTCATCGCCTATGTGATCACCAAGGAGCGCCTCTCCTGCGGCAGCATCGAGGAGGCCGTTTTCCGCTCCATGGACCGGCTCGACGGCGCCTATTCGCTCGTCGTCATGAGTCCGACGAAGCTGATCGCGGCCCGTGACCGCCACGGCTTCCGTCCCTTGTGCATCGGCCAGTGCAGCGACGGCTGCTTCATCGTAGCCAGCGAGAGCTGCGCCGTCGAAGCCGTCGGCGGACAGTTCATCCGCGACATCCGGCCCGGTGAGGTCCTGGTCATCGACAAGAACGGCATGCGCTCCATATACGACGAGTCCAAGGCCGTCCCCCAGAGCCTCTGCGTCTTCGAGTACGTGTATTTCGCCCGTCCTGACTCGTTCATCGACGGCTACAGCGTCCACGACGCCAGACGCCGCGCCGGCGCGTTCCTCGCCCAGGACAGCCCGGTGGAGGCGGACGTGGTCATCGGCGTCCCGGACAGCGGCATCAGCGCCGCGCTGGGCTACGCCGAGGAATCCGGCATTCCTTACGGCATCGGCTTTATCAAGAATAAATACATCGGCCGCACGTTCATCGCGCCGGGTCAGGCCCACCGCGAGGATCGGGTCAAGATCAAGCTCAACCCCGTCAGCGCCACCGTCAAGGGCAAGCGAGTCGTCATGATCGACGACTCCATCGTCCGCGGCACCACCATGGCGCAGATCGTCAAGCTGCTGCGCGACGCCGGCGCGAAGGAGATCCATGTGCGCTCGAGCGCGCCGCCGTTCCTCAACCCCTGCTACTACGGCACAGACATCGACTCCCGCGACAAGCTGATCGCCTGCAAATACACCGTGGACGAGATCTGCCGCATCATCGGCGCGGATTCGCTGGCCTACCTGGACACGAAGCACGTCGCGGAGATCGCGGATCCTTCCCTGGGCATCTGCCACGCCTGCTTCAGCGGCGAGTACCCGACGAAGGAGCCCGGACCGCATCCGAAGCACCGCTTCGAGGTTCGCCTTTCCGACAGGGACAAGGAGGACGACGCGTAAATGGAAAAAAGCTACAGCGAGAGCTATAAGGCCGCCGGCGTGGACATCACCGCCGGATACAAATCCGTGGAGCTGATCAAGTCGCACGTCGCCAGGACCCGGATCCCCGGCGTTCTGGGCGCGATCGGCAGCTTCGGCGGCATCTTTGAGCCGGATCTCACCGGCATGGCGCGTCCCGTGCTCGTCAGCGGCACGGACGGCGTCGGCACAAAGCTGCGCCTTGCCTTCCTGCTGGACAAGCACGACACCGTGGGCGTCGACTGCGTCGCCATGTGCGTCAACGACGTGATCTGCTGCGGCGCGAAGCCGCTTTACTTCCTTGACTACATCGCCTGCGGCAAAAACGTGCCGGAGCGCATCGCGGACATCGTCAAGGGCGTCGCCGACGGCTGCGTGCAGGCCGGCTGCGCCCTCGTGGGCGGTGAGACCGCGGAGATGCCGGGCTTTTACCCGGAGGATGAATACGACCTCGCCGGCTACTGCACCGGCGTCGCGGACAGGGAAAAGCTCATCGACGGCTCGACCGTCAAAAAAGGCGACGCGCTGATCGCGCTGCCCTCCTCGGGCGTTCACTCCAACGGTTTCTCGCTGGTGCGCCGCGTCTTCGATATCGAGAACAGCCGCGACGCGTTCGCGCCCTGCGGCGCGCTCGACGGCAAAAGCGTCGCCGAGACGCTCCTTACTCCGACGCGCATTTACGTCAAGCCTGTGCTCGCCCTGATGGAGCAGGTCAGCGTCAAGGCCGTGAGCCATATCACGGGCGGCGGCTTTTACGAGAACATTCCCCGCGCCGTGCCCGCCGGACTGGGCGTACGCATCGACAGGAAGGCCGTCCGCACGCCGGTCATCTTCGACCTGATCCGCGAAGCCGGCCGGATCCCGGAGCGCGATATGTTCAACACCTTCAACATGGGCGTCGGCATGACGCTCACCGTCGCGCCGGAGGACGCCGACCGGGCGCTGGCGATCCTCGCCGAACAGGGCGAGGACGCGTATCTCCTCGGCGAGATCACGGAACAGGAGGGCGTCGTCATTGAGTAAGCGGATCGTCGTTCTGGTCTCCGGCGGCGGAACCAATCTGCAGAGCCTGCTCGACGCGCAGGCGCGCGGCACGTTCGGCGACAGCCGCATCGCGGGCGTCATCGCCTCCCGCGACGACGCGTACGCCCTCGTCCGGGCCGAAAACCACGGCGTGCCGCACCTGACGCTCCGGCGCGGCGACTACCCGGACGTACACGCCTACTCGCTGGCGCTGCTGGACGCCATCCGGGATTTCGGCGCCGATCTGGTGGTGCTCGCGGGCTTTCTCACCATCGTGGATGAGACGCTCTGCCGGGCGTACCCCAACCGGATCATCAACATTCACCCGTCGCTGATCCCGTCCTTCTGCGGCCCCGGCTTCTACGGACTTCGCGTTCACGAGGCCGCGCTCGCGAAGGGCGTGAAGGTCTCCGGCGCCACGGTGCACTTCGTCACGGAGGAATGCGACGGCGGCCCCATCATCCTGCAGAAGGCCGTCTGCGTTCAGCCGGACGACACGCCGGAAACACTGCAGAAGCGCATCATGAAGGAGGCCGAACAGGTTCTTCTGCCCGAAGCGGTGCGCCTGTTCTGCGAAGACAGACTCGCCGTTGAAAACGGCGTCACGCGGATATTATCACAGGAGGGATCGTTATGAAAACAATCGCGCAGGAGCTTTCATCCATGCGTTACCCCGGCAGAGGCATTCTGCTGGGCGTACACCCCGACGGCAATCATGCCGTGATCGCCTATTTCATCATGGGCCGCAGCGAAAACAGCCGCAACCGCGTCTTCGTGACCGAGGGCGACGGCATCCGCACCCAGGCTTATGATCCCTCAAAGATGAAGGATCCGCATCTGATCATCTACGCGCCGGTGCGCGTCAGCGGCAAGCGGACGATCGTCACCAACGGCGACCAGACCGACACGATCTTCGACGGCTTCGCCGCGGGACTGACCTTCGAGCAGGCGCTTCGCAGCCGCGTTTACGAGGATGACGCGCCGAACTTCACCCCCCGCATCTCCGGTCTCGTGGACACGGAGGACGGGCTGAAGCTCTCGCTGCACATTATCAAAAAGAGCGCCGAATGCGACAGCGCCGTGCGCTTCCACTACGATTATGAAGCGCCGCAGGCCGGCTTCGCGAAGCTGATCCACACCTATACGAGCGCCTCCGACGCGCTCGAGAGCTTCACCGGCGAGCCCAAGACGCTGACCGTTCCCGACTGCGGTCTGGACGCGTTCACGGAGCTTGTCTGGAACGCGCTCGACGCGGACAACAAGATCTCGCTCTTCACCCGGTATATCGACGCGCGCACCGGCGCGTTCGACACCCGCGTCGTCAACAAATACAATTGAGGGAGGACATCGAAATGAAAGAATTCGCGCTCAAATACGGCTGCAACCCCAACCAGAAGCCCGCCCGCATCTTCATGGAGGACGGCTCCGACCTGCCGCTCG
>ONWP01000325.1 GCA_900321595.1 uncultured Eubacteriales bacterium | reverse complement strand
CGCACCGTCAGCGAGCAGCTGGAGAAGCTCTACGTCTCGCTGGGCGAGATGCGGGAGCTCTCGGGCAGCGTGTCCGGCTCCATCACCGATCTGTCGCGCATCCTGACCAACGTCAAGGCGCGCGGCACCTGGGCGGAATACCAGCTGGAGGCGATCCTCGACCAGACCGTGCCGGGGATGTACGAGCGTGATTACCATCCCGAGGGCGGGCGTGACGTCGTGGAGTTCGCCGTGCGGCTGCCGTCCGGGGAGACCGGCGCCGCCGTTTACCTGCCCATCGATTCGAAGTTCCCCATGGAGGATTACGCGCGGCTGTGCGCGGCCAGAGAATCCGGCGACGCGCAGGCCGCCGAAGCGGCTGTCAAGGCGCTTGAGCGCCGTGTGACGGACGAGGCGAAGGCGGTGAACAAGTATATCCGCGTGCCGGAAACCACGCCGTTCGCGATCCTGTACCTGGCGACAGAGGGGCTGTACGCGGAGATCGCCGCGTCGAAAAACGGCCTGATGGAGCGGCTGCAGCGGGAGTATTCCGTGCTGGCGGCCGGCCCCACGACGATCACGGCGCTTTTGAGCAGCGTCGCCATGGGCATGAAGACCATGACCGTCAACGAAAAGGCGAACGAGATCCGCCTGCTGCTGATCTCCGTGCAGAAGCAGTACGACCTGTTCGCCGAAGCGCTCGCCCGGATCCGAAAGAAGCTGGGCGAGGCGGAGAATACGGTGGATGACGCCGCCAAACGCGGCGAGATCATCCGCAAAAAACTGCGCGGCGTGGACGCGGCGGAGCTGCCGCGGGAGCTGACCGCGCCCGACGAGTAATCACATCTGAAAGGATTTGTCATATGATCACATTGCGAAATATCGACGGCGACCTCGTCGTCACCGCCCCGGGCAGGACGCTCACGTTCCGGCGGGGGCAGACCTGTATGCAGACGGCGGTCGGCGAGGATTCCTATACCATGGATCACGGCCGGTTTCGCTTCAGCGAGCGCACCGGTGAACGCGTCAGCCTTTCGCCCGGCGACTTCCTGCCGGACGGCGACGGCTTCGTCACGGCGCTGTGCGACGACCGGGGCGAGCAGTATCTGACGGCGCGGATCCGCGCCGAGGGCGACGTGCTGCGCTTTTCGCTGGAGCGTTACGGCGCGCACGACGAGATCAACCGGATGTGGGTGCGTCTGCCCGCGAAGCCGGACGACCACTTCTACGGCGGGGGCGAGGTCTTCCACCGCTGGGATCTCAAGGGCGACAAGCTGCGCGTCTGGGTGGCGGAGCACACGAATCCGGTCGCCATCAGCCGCAAGATCGCCCGGGAGAAGCTGCGCGGGCCGCAGCCGAAGCATCGGGACAAGTCCTCCAGCTACGAGACGTATTACGCGCAGCCGACCTTCATGTCCAGCCGGAAGTTTTTCTTCCACAGCGACGCGACCGTCTACTGCGAGTTCGATTTTACGCACGACGATTACAGCGAGGTGCTGATCCGGGACATCGCGGACGTCTGCGTCGGCTTCGCGGAGGATTTTGAGACGCTGAGCCGCACGCTGTCGGGACTGCTCGGACGGCAGCCGGAGCTGCCCGACTGGGTCTACGACGGCGTGATCCTGGGCATCCAGGGCGGCAACGAGGCCGTCGAGACGAAGCTGGCGGCCGTCGCCCGGCACGACACGCCGGTGGCGGGCGTCTGGTGTCAGGACTGGGAGGGCCGCCGGATCACGGCGTTCGGCAAGCAGCTCATGTGGAACTGGGTCTTCGACCCGTCGCTCTACCCCGACCTGCCCGCCGAGATCGCGTCGCTTTCCGAGCGGGGGATCCGGTTCCTCGGGTACATCAATCCGTTCCTGGCGGTCGAAAAGGAGCTTTACAAATACGCTTCCGAGCGCGGCTGGTGCGTCAAGGACAAAAACGGCGGCGACTACCTCGTGACGATCACCACGTTCCCCGCCGCGATGGTCGACCTGACGAACCCGGCGGCCTACGCGTGGCTCAAGGATATCATCAAAGAAAACATGCTGGGCATCGGGCAGGCCGGCTGGATGGCCGACTTCGGCGAGTATCTGCCGACCGACTGCGTGCTGTTCAGCGGCGAGGATCCGAAGAAGGCGCACTGCACCTGGCCGGCCCGGTGGGCGCAGCTCAACCGGGAGGCGCTCGAGGAGAGCGGCAAGCTGGGCGACGTGCTGTTCTTCACACGCGCGGGACACACCGGCACGGTGAAAAACACCGTTATGATGTGGAACGGCGACCAGCACACCGACTGGAGCGAGGACTGCGGCCTGCCCAGCGTCATCCCCGGCTCGCTGAGCCTGGCGGTCTGCGGCATGGGCCTCGTCCACAGCGACATCGGCGGCTATATCACGTTCCCGCCGATGCAGAGGAGCGCGGAGCTGTTCATGCGCTGGTGCGAGATGAGCGCGTTCACGCCGGTCATGCGCTCCCACGAGGGCAACAAGCCGGAATCCAACGCGCAGTTCGACTATGACGAGACGGTCCTGGCGCACCACGGCCGCATGAGCCGCGTCCACAAGGCGCTCAAGCCGTACCTGAAGGCCGCCGTCGCCGAAAACGCCGCCGCCGGCGTGCCGGTCATGCGCCCCATGTTCTATTATTACGACGAAAAGCCCGCTTACGAGGACGCCACGCAGTATCTGCTCGGACGCGATCTGCTGGTCGCGCCGGTGCTCGAGCAGGGACAGGACGCGCGCTGGGTATACCTGCCCCGGGACGAGTGGATCGACCTGTGGACGGGCAGACGCTACGCGCCGGGCCGGGCGCTCCTCGACGCGCCCATGGGCTTCCCGCCCGTCTTTTATCGGAAAGACAGCGAATTCGCTTCGCTCTTTGAATCACTGACCAAGTCGTTCGGGAAAGGATGATGATCTGAATGGAAAAGACCTACGGCTTGAAAGCGAAGGATTACGTCGGCTACGCGCTGGGTGACGCGGCGGGACTGCTCACCTTCGGGCTGGTCGGCTCCTTCCTGCAGAAATTCTACACGAACGTCATGTTCGTTGACGCGGCGCAGATCACGATCCTGTTCCTCGTGGCGCGCATCTGGGACGCGATCAACGATCCGATCTGGGGCGCGATCATCGACAAGCGCAAGGCCGGTAAAAACGGGAAATTCCGGCCGTATCTGCGCTGGGCGAGTCTGCCGCTGGCGGTGTTCGCGATCCTGATGTTTATGCCGATCGAGGGGCTCAAGGGCAGCAACTGGTACCTGATCTGGGCCTACGTCACCTACATCGGCTACGGTATGATGTACACGGCCGTCAACATCCCCTACGGCTCGCTGGCGAGCGTTATCACGACCGACGGCGGCGAGCGCTCGACGCTTTCCATGTTCCGCTCTATCGGCGCGGGACTCGGCGGCACGCCGGCGCAGATCCTGCTGCCCATGTTCGTCTACTCCACCGTCGCCGGGAGCGACCAGACCTATCTGGACGGCAAAAAGATGTTCATCGGCACGGTCATCCTCGCGATCCTGGGCGTCCTCGTCTATCAGGCCTGCTACGGCATGACCAAGGAGCGCGTCGCGCCTCCCGAGAAGGAGAAGCCGGACCTGAAGGTCACGCTGAAGGCGCTGGTGCGCAACAAGCCGTTCCTCATGCTCTGCGTCGCGTCGATGCTGCTCATCGCCGCCCAGCAGTTCACCCAGGCCATGTACAACTACCTGTTCGAGGACTACTTCCACAAGCCCGGCATGTACGGTCTGTTCACCGTGTTCACCTATCTGCCGATGGCGCTCCTGCTGCCGGTGCTGCAGCCGCTGGTGCGCAAATTCGGCAAGAAGGAGGTCTGCGCCGCGGGCATGGCGCTGTCCGCCGTGGCCTACGGCCTGCTGTGGATCACGCACACGACGAACGTGTGGGTATTCCTGGCGTTCTGCTTCCTGTCGGGTCTGGGCATGACCTTCTTTGTGCTGGAGGTCTGGGCGCTGGTCACCGACGTCATCGATTATCAGGAGATCCTGTCCGGCCAGCGGGAGGAGGGCACCGCCTACGCGTTCTTCTCCTTCACCCGGAAGCTGGGCCAGACCCTCGCCGGCGTGCTGGGCACGCAGATGCTCGTCTGGATCGGCTACGACGCGAAAAACGTCACCGCGGACGCGGTCAGCCGCATGTACAACGTCTCGACGGTGCTGCCCGCCGTGATGTGCCTGCTGATGGCGCTGTTCCTGGGCGTGTTCTACACACTGGGCAAGCGCAAGGTGCTCGAGCTCGGTCTGGGCGTTACGGATAAAAACAAAAAAGAACCCTTAGAGGAGGACAAATAAAATGAAGTATTTTCTGGATTCCGCGAAGATCGACGAGATCCGCTACGCGGACGAGACGTTCGGCATCGACGGCGTGACCACGAACCCCCGTCACGTCATGCTCAGCGGCAAGCCGTTCCTGACGGTCATGAAGCAGCTCTCAGAGTGGGCGAAGGAGAAGGGCTTCGAGTCCTGGCGCGATTTCCCCATCTCGGTGGAGGTCAATCCGCACCTTGAGAAGGCTGCCGACATGGTCGCCGCGGCGCGCGAGATCGCGGCCGTTTCCCCCTGCTTCGCGGTCAAGATCCCCTGCACGTTCGACGGCATCGCGGCCGCCAGACAGCTTGAGAAGGAAGGCATCCGCACGAACCTGACGCTGGTTTTCTCTCCGGCGCAGGCCATCATTGCCGCCAAGAACGGCTCGCTCTTCGTCTCGCCCTTCATCGGCTGGAAGGAGGACAACGGCGAGGACTGCAAGAAGTACATCCAGGACATCGTCACCATCTATAAAAACTACGGCTACTACGCCGAGACGCAGATCATCTGCGCCGCCGTGCGCACCCCGAAGCAGATCGTCGACTGCGCCGTCGCGGGCGCGGACATCGTGACCGCCGGGCTCGCGGTCTTCGAGAACAGCTTCAAGCACCCCTATACGGGGCAGGGCATGGGCGTCTTCACAGAGGCCTGGGACAACACGGCGAAGGAGTGATTTGAGATGAAGATCGGATTTATCGGCCTGGGCATCATGGGCGAGGCCATGTGCGGCCGGATCGTCGCCGGACACGACGACACGGTCTACTGCTACGACGTGGACCCGGCGCGCACGGCGCTCCTCGCGGAAAAAGGAGCCGTGCCCTGTGAAAACGGCGTCGAGCTCGCCGAAAAGAGCGACGTGATCATCACGATGGTGCCCAAATCGGAGCACGTCAAAGCCGTTTACACGTCCCTGCTGCCGGTGCTCGGCAGAGGAAAGATCTGCATCGACATGAGCACGATCGACCCGGACGTGAGCCTCGAGGTCGCCGCCATGGTGAAGAAGACCGGCGCCGACTTCGCGGACGCGCCGGTGGTCAAGAGCCGTCCCGCCGCCGAGAAGGGCGAGCTGGGCATCCTCGTCGGCTGCGACGACGCGCTGTTCCCGGCGATCCGTCCCGTGCTGGCGTACATGGGCCGCAACATCATCCGCATGGGCGAGAACGGCATGGGCATCGTCATGAAGATCTGCCACAACTCGCTGGTCGGCCAGATCCAGAACGGTGTGAACGAGACGATGTGTCTGGCGCGCAGATACGGCATTTCGCCCGAGGACTTCCATACGGCGGTCGCCTACGGCGGCGCGCAGAACTTCTATCTGGACGGCCAGTGGGAGAAGCTGCGGGACGAGGACTGGACGACCGCGTTCTCCATCGACAATATGCGCAAGGACGCGCACATCGCCATGCGTATGGCCGCGGAGCAGGGCTTCGCCATGCCCGGCGCCGCGAACGTCATGCGCGTCTATGACGAGGCCGCCGAGAAGGGGCTCGGCCGGGAGGACTTCCGCGCCACCTATAAGATCGTGAAAGAGGGGAAGGCCTGATGTTCCGCAGCATTTATCTGCCCATCGGCGTGCCGACCTTCGATCTGACGGCGGCGGGCAAGGTCTTTGAGGCTTCAAAGAAGCTGCTCGCGTCGCTCGACGCGGACGTCGTATGCCCGGACGAGATGCTCCTGGGCGCGGACAAGCTCGACGCGTTCCTCGAAAACAAACAGGCCGATCTGGCGGTGATCCAGAACGTGACCTTCGCCAACGGCGCCTATACCGCCGAGGTGCTGCGCCGACTCGACTGCCCGGTGCTGCTCTGGACGCCGCAGGAGCCCGCCGCCGACACGGGACGTCTCAAGCTCAACGCCCTGACGGGCGCGTTCAGCGCGGGGAATATGCTCACCGCGTTCGCGCGTCCCTACTGCTACGCTTACGGCGCGCCGGAGGACGACGCGACGAAGCGCGATTTGAACGCCGTCTATCTCGCGGCGCGGGCGAAGAAGGCCATGCGCAGTCTGAACGTGCTGCAGGTCGGTCATACGCCGCAGGGCTTCG
>ONWP01000265.1 GCA_900321595.1 uncultured Eubacteriales bacterium | reverse complement strand
GCCGCCACGCTGAAGGTGGAGGGCATGATGTGCCCCCACTGCGAGGCTACGGTCAAAAAGGCGCTCGAGGCGCTGCCCTTCGTCGAGGAAGCGCAGGCAGATCACACCGCCGGCATCGTCGCCGTCACGCTCAGCGACGCGCTCGACAGGGACGCCGTCAAACAGGCGATCGAAGAGGCGGGATATCAATTCGGCGGCATTTCTTCATAAAACGCGCTCACATCACCCCGGTTCGCCGGGGTTTTTTTCATTTCGTTCCCGAAATCGGGCATTTCGTTCCCCGGCTCTTGTTTTCGTGGCGGATTGTGATAGGATCAGACTGTACGGCGGGCAAATTTTATTTGCATTTACCGCCGCCGCGATGTATG
This sequence comes from uncultured Eubacteriales bacterium, assembly GCA_900321595.1. Taxonomy (GTDB): domain Bacteria; phylum Bacillota; class Clostridia; order Oscillospirales; family Acutalibacteraceae; genus UBA1081. Next base: position 2,847 of record ONWP01000265.1, on the reverse strand, counting down.
ATTATAGAATAGGAGTTTTGTTTATGAGAATTGCGATTTGCGACGACGAGAGCCTGGACCGGATGCAGCTGCGCAGGATGGCGGCCGATTATTTCAGCACGAACCATATCAACTGCGCGATCGACGAGTTCGCCACCGGCCACAGCTTTGTGGACATGAACAACCGGTACGATCTGGTCTTCATGGATTACCGCCTGTCCGACGGGAACGGGATCGATTTCGTGCGGGAGCTCCGTCAGGTGAACGAGCGGATCTTCGTCGTGTTCCTGACGTGGTACGACGAGCACGCGCTTGAGGCCATCCGGCTGGACACCTTCCGGTATCTGATCAAGCCGATCTCCGCCGAGCTGCTCGAGGAGGCGCTCGAGAGCTTCGTGCGGCTCTACCAGCGCAACCGCAAGATCATCGTCCCCACGCCCGAGAAGACGCTGTTCCTCGACGCGGACGACGTGATGTATCTGGAGGCCGACAAGAAGTACACCACCGTGCGCACCGTGAACGGGCAGTACCGCTCGAGCAAGAGCATCTCGGACTTTTACAGCGAGATCAACAATTCGCACTTTTTCCGGACGCACCGCTCCTACATCGTCAACATGAAATACGTTTCGAGCATCGAGGGAAAGACGATCCTGCTGCAAAACGGCGAAAAGGTCATTTGCAGCGCGAAAAACTACGATGAATTCCTGAAAAACTATATGAGCTATCTGAAATTTGAATCCTGAGGGTGGCCGGTATGTATCACATCTGGCAGTACGCGTTCTTCATCCTGCACGACCTCGCCGCCATGACCTGCATGACGGCGGTGCTGGCGACGACGCGGGGCTACCGGGAGCGCAGCCGGAAGCTGACCGTCGGGCTGTACGCGGCCGCGGCGGTCCTGTCCGCGCTCAACATCGCGGCGCTCGGCCCCATCGTCGCCCGGACGGATTTCGACACGGGCTGGCTGATCTTCGGCGTCGTCTCTCTGGCGCCGATCCTCGTCTTCCCGCAGCTGATCCTGCGCGTCTCCAAGCGTCCGAGCTCCGCGCTGATCTGTCTGGCGCTCAACGTCGGCATGGAGGGGCTGTTCAGCGTCGTCGGCTATCTGCTGGACGACGCGGACTGGTTCGCGTACCACTTCCGGGAGACGGTCTTCTGCGCGTGCGGCTACGCGCTGGTGACCGCGTTCCTGCTGTACGCGTCCAAACGGCGCGACCTGAAGGTCATCCGCAGCACGGTCGAGCTGATCCCGAAATGGCTCTACGTCGTCATCATGATCTGCTCGTTCTCGTCCTTTTTCGGCAACATCGGGCAGGCGCCCGGCGTCTACAGCTTTGAGAAGGTCGCCGCCGTCTTCCGGATGCTGGCCGTCTTCGGCATCATCCTGTTCTGCGGCTACTTCGTTTTCCGCGTCTTCGCGCTGATGGCGAAGCAGAACGAGATCCTGCTGCAGATGAACGTCCAGCAGCAGAATTATGAGCGCGTCCTGCGCTCCGACGAGCAGCTGCGCCAGTTCCGGCACGACTTCCGCAACCATCTGGTCGTGGTGACGTCGCTGATGAGCGCCGGACAGATGGACGAGGCGGCCGCATACCTCGAGAAGGTCAAGGGCGCCTCCGGTATCGCCGACCGGGGCGTCTCAACGGGCAATTTCGTCGCGGACGCCATCCTCAACAACAAGAAGCAGACGGCGGACGCCGCCGGGATCGACCTGACGTTTACCGGCGTTATCCCGAGCGTCGGCGTCGCCAACGACGACCTCTGCACCGTGCTGGGCAATCTCGTGGACAACGCGATCGAGGGCGCGGCGCGCTGTCCCGACGGCCGGTACGTCAAAGTCAGCGGCATCGTGCGGGACGGCCATCTGACGCTGACGGTCGTCAACCCGGTCGCCGGGAAGGTGCGCATCCGGGGCAACCGCATCCGCACGACGAAGGGCGAGCCGGGACACGGCATCGGTCTGCGCAACATCGCGTCCGTGGCGAAGCAGTATCAGGGCGGGATGCTGCTGTCCTGCGACGAAAAGGAATTTACCGCGGACGTCACGCTGCGTCTGACGGAAATCTGAACAAACGGGAGGCTCCTCCATGAAAAAAGCTTTGTCGATCTTACTGGCCGCGCTGATCCTGCTGCCGGCGACGTGTCTGCCGGTCTTCGCCGACGACGCGCCGGCCTTTTCGACCTATGACGAAATGGTCGCGTACGTCCGGCAGGCGCTGACCGCGCGGGACGCGAATATCCGCTTCCGCTTTGACGGAAATGGTTTTCAGCCGCCCGCGATCAGCGATCTGTGCGCGGATTCCGCGGACGGCAAGGCCGGCGACTATCTGCGTCTGAGCTTTGACGGCGGCTTCCCGCAGACGACAAAGGACGCGGACGGCGTTTACACCGTCGCCGCGCGCTTCTTCACGGACGCCGCGCAGGAGGCGCAGGTGGATGCTTTTGTGCGCGGCGCGGCCGACGCCTGCGAGGCGCAGACGCCCCGGGAGAAGGCGCGGTATATCTACGATCTGCTCTGCTCGGAAGTCGCGTTCGATCTGGAAAATCTGTACGACGAGGCTGTGACGAGCAAATACACCGCCTGGGGCGCCGCCGTCGAGGGCAAGGCCGTCTGTCAGGGCTTCGCGCAGCTCTACTACCGGCTCGCGAAGGCGCTGGATCTGCCGTGCCGCATCGTGACAGGCACCCGCGCGGGCGAAAACCACGCGTGGAATATCGTCGAAGTCGACGGATACTGGTATCACGTCGACGCGGCGAGCGGCGCGCAGTTGGCCGATCCGTCCGGCTGTTTTCTGTCGCCGGGCTTTGACGGCTATTCGATCGCCTTCGGCGACTATACCGACAGCGCGATCATGGGCTATACTTTCG
>ONWP01000249.1 GCA_900321595.1 uncultured Eubacteriales bacterium | reverse complement strand
TGATGTGCTACTATCTGGCTTCGCCGACGCAGTCTGTGCTGGATTTCAACGGTAAGACGAAACAGGTAAAATCGTTTGATTTCGAGACCTTGATCCGGGACGCGGGCATTCGCTACAATCGTAAAGTGGCGGCAGCCTCGAGATCGTCCTCGAGATCGTCCGACTCCTCCGGTTCGTCCTGCTCGTCTTGCTCCTCCTGCTCGTCGTGCTCGTCCTTCTCGTCCTGCGGCGGGGGAGGCGCTGACTGATGGCGGACGCGCCCTTCTATCTGCAGTGGCACATCACGAGCCGGTGTAATCTGCGCTGCGCGCACTGCTACCAGTCGGACTACGCGGACCAGATCTCCGAATCGCTGTTTCAGGAGGGGCTGGAGAAATTCGGCAGACACCTCTCGCGCGTCGGCGCGAAGGGCCAGATCAATCTGACGGGCGGCGAGCCGATGCTGCATCCGGATTTCTTTTCGTTCGCGCAGAAGATCCGCGATGCGGGGCACAGGCTGGCGATCCTGACGAACGGCACCCTGATCGACGCGGCGGCCGCGTCGCGTCTGGCCGCGCTTCAGCCGGTTTTTGTGCAGATCAGTCTGGACGGGACGCGGGAAGCGCATGAACGGATCCGCGGCGCGGGCAGCTTCGACGCCGCCGTGGCGGGGATCGACGCGCTGGCATCAGCCGGGGTCAAGGTGCTCGTGTCCTTCACGGCGCAGAAGTCGAACGCGCACTGCTTCGAAGCGCTGGTCCGGTTCTGCGGCGAGCACGGCGTGCACAAGTTCTGGTGGGACCGCGTCGTCACCGATGATCCCGCGCTGTACCTGACGACGGCGCAGTTCCGCGCGCTGACCGAAACCGCGAACCGGCTGCGGCGCGCGTTCGTTGACGCGGGGGCGCGGATGAAGGTGGACAACGGCCGGGCGCTGCAGTCCACATTTTCCGACGCGCCGTGCTATTACGCGTGCTCCACCGGGCGGGGGCTGCTGATCTTCCTGCCGGACGGGAGCGTGATGCCGTGCAGAAGGCTGCCCTTCGTGATCGGGAACTATCGCGACGGCGAGCTGGAGGAGATCATCCGCAAAAGCGAGCTCATGACGCAGCTGCGCGGCGCGGGGATCCCGAAGGAATGCGTCTACTGCCCGAAGGCGTCCGGGTGCCGCGGCGGCGCGAAGTGCGTCACCTACGCGCAGACCGGGCAGCTCTTTGCCCGCGACGTCAATTGCTTCTACGAAGGATAACGAAGGCGCGCGCCGGACAGACATCAAAAAAATGAACGGAGGCCGACGGCTTCCGTTCTCATTTTGTGTTGAATCGCTTACTTCTTCGTGCTCTTGACGGTCTTGCCCAGCCAGAACTGGGGCAGATACTCCATGTTGGCCTGCTTCATCTCGTAGAAGCAGTTGTAGCTGCGTTCGTAGTCGCCGCACAGGGGATGGATCATCAGCGCGTTCATGGCCGCGGCGTCGCTGCCGGTCATGGCGGCCTCGACGGTGAGCTTCTCATACTGCTTGACGACGGTCATCAGCCCCTTGATGTGGCGGTTCCACGTGGGACGCACGGGCAGGGGCTTTGCGCCGTCCTTGCCGATGACAGCGGCCACCTCGACCGCGTCGTCATCGTCCATGAAGGGGATCGCGCCCTGATTGAGCGTATTGACGATGTGGACCTCCTGCTTGTCGTTGGCGATCGCGTCGATGAGGCTGCAGGCGACCAGCGAATACTTGTGCCCGCCGCGCTGATCGAGGACGGCCGGCTTCGTGACGACCGATTCGTCCTGATAGAGCCGCAGCAGCTCCTCCTCGATCTCCATGCAGACCTGCGCGCGGGACTTGAGCGACTCCTTCAGGTGGTCGATCTTCTTGTCCCGGTCATAATAGTACTGCAGATAACTCGAGGGAATGCCGCCGACGGCCTTGAGGCAGTTCAGATCGAAGCCGTCGTCCTGAATGTTCGCCATGACGGACGGGGCGTAGCCGGCGTCGAAGAGGTCGTAAAGCTTCTCGTTGCCGTCCTTGTCGAGCACGGACGTGATCCAAGACAGGTGATTGAGACCCAGATACGTGATGTCCGCGTCCTCGCCGACGGCCTCCTTGACGGTGTCCACCATATCGATGGGCACGTTGCACAGGCCGATGCACTTGACGTTCGTGTTGTTGAGCACGAAGTCGGTCACGATGCCGCTGGGGTTCGTGAAGTTGATCAGGAACGCATCGGGGCAGATCGCCTCGATCCGCTCGCAGATGTGCGCCATCACGGGGATGGTGCGCAGCGCCTTGAACATGCCGCCGATGCCGGTGGTCTCCTGGCCGATGTAGCCGAATTTGACGGGGATATGCTCATCGAGGTAGCGGCAGTGCAGCTTGCCGACGCGGATCTGCGTCACGACGAAGTCCGCGCCCTGCAGCGCCGCGTCCAGATCGTCCGTCATGACGACCTCGGTGTCGGCGCCCACGTGCTTGAGCATCCGGACGATCATCGCGCCGACGATCGTGCGCTTGCGCTCGTCAATGTCCATCAGCACCAGCCGCTTCAGGCGCAGGCTGTCGCGTCTTTTGAGGAATCCGTCCACCAGCTCGGGGCAGTAGGTCGAGCCGGAGCCGATGACGGTCACGTTGATATCTTTCATGGATTCGCTTCCTTTCCGATTGATTCCAGCATCCAGTTGATGCAGCCGGTTACGGGCTCCGCCGTCAGCTTGATGAAATCGAAGCTGCGGCCCGCGCGCGATTGCGCCTTTTCCCGCAGACGGCGCAGGAATACTTCGTTGGGCATCTTCGTGTTCATGGAGCCGGACAGCACCACGGGGATGACGTCGCGGTCGAAGGTCTGCCGCTTCGCGTGCGCCGCGACGAGATCGGCGGCCGCGTCGCTCATCGCCTCCACGATGGCGAGCGCCTCCGCGTCGCCCTGATTGGCGGCCTCAAACATGGTGTCCGACAGGAGCCGCGCCTGCGCGTCAGCGCCGTCGCCGTCGAAATTCGAGACGAGCGCGACAAACGCGTCCGCCTCCGGCGCGATCCCGGCCTTTTCGCAGAAGATGCCGGTCATCGCCGTGGGACGGGTCAGCAGAACCAGGTCGCGATAGATCGCGCAGTAGGTCTGCTCCGCGATCCACCAGCCGTTGCCGGCGTCGCCCGAATACGCGCCGAAGCCGCCGAGCTGGAGCATCTGTCCCCGGTCGTCGATGGAGTTGCAGCAGGTGCCGGTGCCCAGATTCAGCCCGATCCCGACGCCGTCCGGCGTGCCGGCCTTCGTGACGATGAAGCCGTCATTATACAGCTCGAACCGGCGCAGGCCCTTCGCGAAAAGCCTTTCGTAGAGCGCGTCGTGCTGGAAGGGGTGATCCACGCCGGCAAGCCCCATCAGGCAGCCTGCCACGTCGTCGGTCGTCAGACCGTTTTTCGCGAGCAGCGCGGAAACGCCGGACCAGATGATCTCCACGGCCTCATCGAAGGAGCCGGGGAGGTTTTCGTGATTGCTGCCGGGGGTCTTGACCAGATCCAGCAGCTCTTTTTTTTCGTTGAACAGCGCGTATGCCGTCTTGGTGCCGCCGCCGTCCACGCCGATATAAAAGGCCATTACGCGTCCTCCGTAAAGTATTCGGGACATAGCTCAGAGCAGTTGTATTTGCCCGCGGGCTCCGCTTCGCGCTCGATCCACGCGCCGTCGGTGAAATCCGGGAAGGGGACCGGCATGGAGCCCATGGCGATCGACTGCTCGGAAAGATACGTCACCGCCATGAGCGTGACCGTGTCGTACGTGTCGATGGGCGGCTGTCCGGTGCGGACGGCCTCGGCGAAGGCGCTGAGGATCAGATAATCCATGCCGCCGTGGCCGCGCTTGGCCTCCTCGGTCTCCGTCAGACGCCACAGGGGATGGTCGTACTTTTCCTTGTATTTTTCGTCGAAGGACTCCCACTTCTCCTCGTCGCCGTCGAAGTGCAGCATGCCGCCGCCCGCCCACTGGATCATGGGATCCTCTTTGAAGATGCCCTTCGTGCCCTGGACGCAGTAGTCCCGGGAGTAGGGGCGGGGGCAGGAGCAGTCGTGGTGCAGGGTGATCGTCTCGCCGCCGGCGCACTTGATCAGCGTCGTGACCACGTCGCCGCAGCCCCAGGGGTAGCCGAGCAGATCCGTATCGGTCTGCCGGGAGCGGATCCACTCGTCGAGCCCGCGGGATTTGCTCGCCATGGCGACCAGGTGCGTGAACCGGTTGCCCCGGTTGATGTGAATAAGCTTCGCGAGCGGGCCCAGCTCATGTGTGGGATACAGCTCACCGTTGCGGTGCTGGAAATTGTGCAGTCTGCCGTGCTGACGCTCCCGGCCGGTGACGATCTCCTCGCGCAGATCGTGGCGGTAGCCGCCCTCCAGATGGACAATCTCGCCGAACAGCCCCTGCCGAACCATGTTCAGAACGGCCATTTCGGTCCGGTCGTAGCAGCAGTTCTCCATCAGCATGCAGAACTTGCCGGTCTCCTGAAACGCGCGCACGACGCGCTGGCATTCCTCGAAGCTTGCCGCGCCGCCGACCTCGACGCCCGCGTGAACGCCGGCGCGCATGCAGTCGTACGCGATGGGCAGATGCGTCGTCCACGTCGTGGCGATATAGACGCCGTCCATGGGCACCTCGGCCAGCATTTTGTGATAATCCGTGTAGCCGACGGCTTCAACGCCGTGCTTTTTCGCCGTTTCGACGCCGCGCGCGGCGCGTTCCGGAATGCGGTCGCAGACCGCGGGCACCACGACGCCCGGGACGTCCAGCAGGATATCCAGCATGCCGTTGCCGCGGCCGCCCAGTCCGATCACGCCGATGCGGCAGTTTTTCTTGCTCATGGTCTGTTCCTCTTACTTGTTGACGGTCTTCAGATAGTCGATGGACATCTTCGCGGCGTTCAGGCTGGTGTTGCCCTCGTCGGGGCTGTCCTGCTCGACGACGACCCATTCCGCGCCGGCGACGACCGCCGCGTCGAGGATGGCGGGGATATTCTGCACGCCGTGGCCGACGGGCTTGAAGGTGAAGGCGCCGCTGTCGTTCTCGGCGTTGTCGTCGATGCCGATCAGGTTGTACAGCTTGCCCTCCGGCTTGCCGGCGTAATCCTTCAGGTGGACGACGGGCGCGCGGCCGGAATACTTGAGCACGTACTTTGCCGGATCCTCGCCGCCGACTCTGGCCCAGCAGACGTCGATCTCGGTCTCGAGCAGCTCGGGCTCCACGCGCTCGTAGAGCACGTCCAGACCGCGCTTGCCGTCGAGCATGACGAACTCGAAGTCGTGGTTGTGGTAGAGCAGGGTGACGCCGTGCTTGTTGCAGATATCGCCCAGTCTGCGGATATCCTCGATGGTCTCATCGAACTTCTCCGCGCCGGGACGGCGCTCCTCCGTGACATAGGGCACCGCGATGAAGCGGCAGCCGATCTCGGCGTAGTCGCCGATGACCTTGTCGGGGTCGGCGAGCATCTCGTCCAGCGCGACGTGCGCGCTCATGGGGATGATGCCGATCTCGTCGCACATGGCGCGGACCTCGGCGGGGCTGTGGCCGAAGAGGCCGGCGAACTCCACGCCCTCATAGCCCATGTCATGGATCTTCTGCAGGGTGCCGCGGAAGTCCTTTTCGGCTTCGTCGCGGACGGAATAGAACTGGAT
>ONWP01000115.1 GCA_900321595.1 uncultured Eubacteriales bacterium | reverse complement strand
TGGGTCGAGCTGAGCGAAACGACCGGCAGCTACAGTCTGCGGATCAACGCCGCGGATTTCGGCGCCCGGACGGGCAGCTACACCAGCGCGATCTACGCCTTTGACAAGACCGGCAACTACAGCTACAGCATCCTGACTGCCATTCAGGTTCCCGCCGAGGCGCAGACGCGCCCCGAAGAGCCTGTCCTGCAGTGTACCGTCGCCACCGACGCCAGACAGGTCGAAGCCGGCGAGGACGTCTGCTACACGGCCTCCGCCCGCGGCGGCAGCGGCAATTACCTCTATCTGTTCGAGCTGAGCGTGGACGGGAAGAAGAAGGCGAGCTCCGCCTCGTCGGATCTGCCGGTGTACACCGTGCAGACGAGCGCGACGGGCTCCTACGTCGTCAGCGTCACCGTGACGGATGAGGAGACCGGGAAGACCGCGAAAATGACCGCGGAATCCTGCGACGTTTACCGCAGACTGACGGACGCTTCCGTCACACCGAACAAAACGCAGCTGAACGCGGGCGAACGCGTCACCTGGTCGGCGACTGCCGCCGGCGGCGAGGGCGCGCCCTACACGTACAGCTACGCGCTTTTCTGCAACGGCGAGCTGGAGGACAGCCAGTCCGACCGCGCGAGCAGCCGTTACAGCTACACGCCGAAGCGTGAGGGCGTCTACACGCTCACCTGCCAGATCCGGGACAGCAGAAACGGCTCTGTCATCACCCAGAGCAGTCCCGTCGCCGTTTATCAGCCTTTAACGGCCGAAAAGGCCGGATTTGACCGTGTTTACGCGCTGCCCGGCATGCAGGTCACCTGCAGAGCCGAGACGGCAGGCGGTCACCCGAACAAGACCTGCAGCTTTACGCTGTACAAAGACGGCGCTGTGCTTCAAAGCGCCGAAGAGACGAATGAAAACACCTACAGCTTTACGGTAACGCAGACGGGCGTTTATACGTTCACCGTGACGATCGCGTCGGAGGATGAGACGGTCACGATGACGAGCGAAACGCCGCTGGTCGCGGAGGCGGAGCCCGTCAAGGGCGACGCGAACTGCGACGGAAAGGTCCTCGCGTCAGACGCGCGGTTTGTCCTGCGGTGCTCGGCGCGCCTGGACGCGCCGGTGCCCGGCTATGAATCGCTGTGCGACGTGGACGGCGACGGCCGGTGCCTCGCCAAGGACGCGAGACTGCTGCTGCGCTATACCGCCAGGCTCGAAATGATTTAAGGAGTCTTTTGATGTTGAAGAAACGAATCACCTCAATTTTACTGATCCTGACACTGTTTTTCTCCCTGTTTGTCATCAGCGCCGACGCGTTCAACGCGTCCGATACGCTGGACTCGATCACCTACACCTATTCTCAGGCGCTCGCCATGGCCGGCCGGTCCTCCTTCTGGGGCTCGTGCAATCTGGCCACCGCGTATCAGCTGCGCGTAAAGGGCATCTACAGCGGCCAGCTGGACTACGCGGGCGGCGGCAATCAGTGGTATGACCACTACAGAAACGGCGGCACCACCTCCGGCGGTTACACGATCATCCCGATCGGCGGCGCGGACTGCCTGTACACCCTGATCAACACCTACGGCAACGAGCTGTACAATATCGTCGTCAGCTTCGGCACCGGCGGCTCCAGCGGACCGACCCACGTCATGCTGATCACGGCGCTGGTCAACGGCTACTGCTACTTCACGGATTCCTTCGACTACTGGGGCGTTCACTCCGAGGGTCACGGCGGCGTGCTGTCGCTGGAGGAGTTCTACGAGAACTACAACGACATGAACGGCCGCCCGCACGGCTGCGTCTACTTCACGAAGAACGGCGAGGACGCCTCGAAGACGCTCATTCGCGGCGACAGCTCCGTCGTCAGCGGCGTCAAGCCCGTTGAGACCAAAGGCGCCAACGGCATCGGCGTCTATGTCATCCGCGCGGTACCCTGCCTGCTGATCCGCAGCGACGCCGGCAGACAGTACACGGAGATCGGCGACGTGCCCAACGGCATGAGCGCCGTCGTCAAGGAAATCAAGAACGGCTGGGGCAAGGTCACCTACGGCGGCGTGACCGGCTGGATCTGTCTGGATTACGCCGTGAAGCAGGCTGATCCCGCTTCATCCGCGCCCACGACGACGCGTCCCGTCACATCCACCACGAAGCCTGTCGTGCTCAAGCTGTCGCCGGGCGATCTCTTCGGCGACGTGGACGGAGACGGCAGGGTCATGGCCAAGGACGCCAGACTCGCGGTCTGCGCCAGCGCCAGACTGTACACGCTCGACACGGCCGCGAAGGCCAGAGCCGACGTGGACCGGGACGGCCGCGTCACCGCGCAGGACGGCAGAACGATCCTGCGGGCAAGCGCGAATCTGGAGACGCTTCCGAATGCGTGAAAAAGCTTGAATCTCAACCGTCGGAGTGGTATAATAGCTCCGGCGGTTTATGATCACCATTATTCAAAACGGAGGATATTACTATGAAAAAATGGATCTGTCCCGTATGCGGATACGTTTGGGAAGGCGAAGAGCCCCCGGAGGCCTGCCCGCAGTGCAAGGTGCCCGGCAGCCGCTTCAAGCTGCAGGAGGACGGCCCTGTGAGCTACGCCTGCGAGCACGTGATCGGCGTCGGCGCGAAGGATAAGGTCGAGGCAGACGTGTATCAGGAGCTGGTGAACAACTTCAACGGCGAGTGCAGCGAGGTCGGCATGTATCTGGCCATGTCGCGCGCCGCGGAGCGCGAGGGCTATCCCGAGGTCGCCGACGCGTTCAAGCGCTACGCGTTTGAAGAGGCCGAGCACGCCGCGAAGTTCGCGGAGCTGCTGGGCGAGGTCCTGACCGACTCCACGAAGAAGAATCTCGAGATGCGCGCGGACGCGGAAGCCGGCGCCTGCCAGGGCAAGCTGGATCTGGCCGTGCGCGCCAAGGCGCTGGGCTACGACGCGATCCACGACACCGTCCACGAGATGGCCAAGGATGAGGCCCGCCACGGCGCAGGCTTCGCCGGTCTGCTCAAGCGGTACTTCTGAGACGGAAAACAACAAGCGCGGACGGCTTCGGCTGTCCGCGTTCATTTTTGCTCTGTTTACAAATAACCGTTGCATTATACGGGTAAATATGCTATAATTCCGGGCGTCATGGTATAAATATACACATCGGCGGTGAGCATATGGAAGCGCGCAAGAATGAGAAGCCCGCGCAGCAGGGCTTGAATATCGACAAAAAGACAGTGATCGGGATCGCCGTGATCCTGGCTGTGATCCTGTTCGTCGCGGGGCTGCTGACGCAGGTGCTGCCGCGCGGCGAATTCGCGGTGGATGAAAACGGCTCCGTCATCGCGGGGACGTATGAAAAGGATCCGGATTACCGGATGCCGATCTGGCGGATCGTCCTGTCGCCGGTCCTGGCGTTCACCAGCGGCAACGCCGTCACGGGCGGCGCGATCATCGCGATCCTGGTGCTGGTCGGCGGCACGTTCCTGATCCTGGACCGGGTCGGGGTGCTCAAGTATCTGATGGCGTTCATCGTGGAGCGGTTTCAGTCGCGGCGGTATCTGCTGATCGCCGTCATGGTCTTCTTCGGGATGTTTCTGTCCTCGACGGCCGGCATACTGGAGGAGACGCTGACGCTGGTGCCCATCGCGGTGGCGGTGTCGCTCGCCATGGGCTGGGACAGCCTCACCGGCATCGGCATGAGCTTCGTGGCGGTGGCGTTCGGCTTCACGGCCGCCACCTTCAACCCGTTCAATGTCATCACCGTGCAGAAGCTCGCCGGTCTGCCGATCTTCTCCGGCCTGTGGCTGCGGCTGATCGTTTTCGTCCTGGTCTACGCGACGCTGACGGGCTTCCTGATCCTGTACGCGCGCAAGATCGAAAAGCATCCGGAAAAATCCCCCGCCTATAAGACGGACGCCGCGATCCGCGACCGCTACCCGATGGACGCCTGCCGGGAAGCGCTGCAGGATCCGGATATCGCGCGGGCGACGCGCATTTTCGTCATCAGCCTCGGCTGTGTGCTGGCGGGAACGGTCGCGTCCTTCGTGCTCAGCGTGCTGGGCGCGCGGCTGGAGAACGAACTGATGACCACGATCGGCAGCTACGCCTCCATGGGCTGTATGGCGATCTTTTTCCCGATCGGCGGCCTTCTGGCCGGGCGCAGGGCCGGTCTGCGCGGCAAAAAGCTGGCGGGCGCGTTCTGGGACGGCATCAAGACGATCCTGCCGGTCGTGCCGCTGGTGGTCTTCATCCTGGCGATCACCTACGTGCTGGATGAGGGCAAGATCATGCACACGATCCTCAACGCGCTGGCGAACGCGATGCAGGGCATCCCGCCCTACGGCGTGATCCTGCTGATGTTCGCGTTCATCGCGCTGCTGGAATTCTTCATCGGCTCCGGCACCGCGAAGGCGTTCCTCGTCGTGCCGCTGATGAGCATCCTCTGCGACCTGCTGGGCGTCACGCGGCAGTCGATGGTGCTGACGTTCTGCCTCGCGGACGGCTTCACGAATCTGCTCTATCCCACCAGCGGCCTGATGATCATCGCCATCGGCATGGTCGGCGTGTCGTATAAGAACTGGCTGAAATGGACCGCCAAGCTGTTCCTCCTCGAGGGTGTGATCTCCGTCGCGATCATGCTCTTCTGCGTGTGGATCGGGTATCAATGAGAAATCTATACAAGCAAACCGGCCCTTACGCGGGGCCGGTTTTTTGCGCGGCGGTTTCGTCTCAGTCCTCGGGATCGTCGTCATCCTCGTCGTATTCCGCGCGGATCTCGTCGAAGA
>ONWP01000116.1 GCA_900321595.1 uncultured Eubacteriales bacterium | reverse complement strand
TTCGTCGAGCGCCGCCTTTTTTCGTGCGATATACGCGTCGCGCGCCTCATTCGCCTGCGCCTTTGCGTCCTCGGACGCCTGCTCGGTCGCCCGGCGCGTGGCCTCGCGCAGAGCAGTCTGCTCCGTCTCGCCCGCGCGCGTCAGCGCCTCGAAAAACGACTGCAGGCCGTCCTGTTCTCTCGTCGTATCCATGCCGATCTCCTCAGCCGACGCCGATCGCGGTCTGCACGTACCGCGCGATGGCGTCTGTCTTATAGTCGGTGCCGCCGTCCGGGATCTCCGTGACCAGCGGCATATTGTGTTCCCGTTTAAACGCGTCCACGGCTTCGGCGCAGCGGTCGTAAAGCCCCTGCGTGATGAGGACGACGCCCACGCCGGAATCGGCGCCTGCCGCGTCCAGCGCGTCAGGCACGTCCTCAGGCGCGAGCACCACGGTCGACCGCACGCCGGCCAGCCGCATCCCCACGGCCGCTTCCGCGTCGTCGGTGATCAGATGAAACCGCATATCAGACCTTATTCAGGATCAGGATCGCGATAACCACACCGTAAAGCGCGATGGATTCGCCCAGCGCGACGAAGATCAGCGATTTGCCGAAGGATTCCGCGTTCTCGCTGGCCGCCGCGATCGCGGCAGGCGCGCCGGCCGCCACGGCGATGCCGCCGCCGATGCCGGAAATGCTCGTCACGATGGCAGCCGCGAGCAGCCCCATGCCCTTGGAATTGTCCGTCTGCGCCGTCTGCGCCGTCTCCGCCGCGGGCGCCGCCTCATCCTGCGGCACGCCGGACGTCGTCGCCGCGCTGACGCTGAACGCCATGGCGCACGCCAGCACGAGCACCACGCCGAACGCCAGCAAATTGCGTCCCATCAGCTTTTTCGGCGACGCGCCGTTTTTGACTGCGCGGTACGTCTTCGCCGTCAGGTATCCCAGCGCCGCCGCGGGCACCGCGATCAACAGGAGCATAAGCATCGTTTTCATTCAAATCGCCTCCGTAGAAATCTTCATTCTCATTGTTCCGCGTTCTGACGCATGATCGCGTCAAAGGATCGGAAGGGCTTGCCTCCGCCCTCGTAACAGCGGGAAAACATCTCGTAAAACTCCAGACGCAGCGCCTGGATGCCGCTGAGCAGGCCTTCCAGCGCGATGATCAGCACGTTGCCCAGGATGACGACGAAGATGTTCCGGCTCTCCCCGGCCAGGGAGAAAACCACCATCATCATACCGGCGTGCACCAGCACAAACGCGCCGACGCGCAGGAAGGAAACCGTGTTGCTGAAATAGGACAGGATGTACTCGATCAGCTCGAAAAAGTTCTGCATGATGAAGTCCGCGACGCTCTGACGCGCGCCGTGCTCCGTCTTGTCCACCCAGGCGATCAGCTTCTCCTTGAGGAACAATATGACGGCGCATACGCCCATGATCGGGAACGCGACCGCCGACGGGACGACCTGTGTCCCGGCCATAAAGCCGTAAACCAGCAGAACGCCGAAGACGTACAGCGTCAGGCCCGCGAGACCGTTCGTGTCAAACAGCGCCGCGCCGAAGCGCTTTTGCCGCAGATGACCGATGATGTTCACGAGGATCGAGATCACGACCAGGCTCACGCCGATGCCGATCGCGAACACCAGAATCCCGTTGATCGACTCCATGACCTCGACCGGCTTTCCCGCCAGACCGAGACTGTGATAGACCGGATCGAGCAGATCCTCATACCCGAAGACCGAGCCGAAGACGCAGCCCGCGACCATCGACGCGCAGCCGCACGGAATGATCGCCCGCGCCAGCCGCGATTTCTTTTTCAGCCACAGGATCAGCCCGCCGATCACCAGCACGGCGCCCTGCCCCAGGTCGCCGAACATGATGCCGAACAGCACCGTGTACGTGACCGCCACAAAGGCCGTGATATCCATGGAGCCGTATCGGGGCATGCCGTACATTTCCACAAAGAACTCAAACGGCCGGAAAATGCGCAGATTCTTCAGCTTGGTCGGCGGCTCCGGCGCTTTGCGGGCGGCTCCGGCGCTCTCATCGGAGGCAAAGCCGCCGAAGGCGTTATAGAGCGTCTCATATTTCTGCCGGTCCGGGCGGCTCATGCGCCCGGCGAACCGGTATTTGCCGTCCTGACGGGTGATCTCGTTGCGCCGCGCCCACAGAGCCCGCAGATCCAGCAGGATGGCGTAGGAAAGCTCGATCAGCTCCAGATTGTCCTGCCAGAACCGGTTCAGCTCCGTCTTCTGCCGATCCAGCTCGTCGAGCCGGGCGTGCAGCGACGCCAGGATCTCCGTCGGTGTGCCGCTGTCGTAGTCAAAGACGTACTCCTTGAACAGATTCGCGTTGAAGAACACGTCCGCCTGCGGCTGGTTTTCCTCCGGCACCAGATAGACGCACCAGCTGTTCGAATCGTCGCTGTCGGTGATCTCAAAGTACAGCGGGAAATCCGGTTTTTCGTCCCGGAGCTTCCGCGCGGTCGGCGTGGACAGCCGGCCGAAATGCACGTTCATATACTTCGCGCCGGCAAGCTGTTCGATGGGCACCGTCAGGCTCGTGAAATGCTTGAGCCGGTTGATCTGCTTACGGATACTCGACTCGTTCTGCTTGATCTCGAGCCGCGTCCGGGAGTGCGCGTAGATCTGGCCGCGCAGCGCCGGCGGAATGACCGCGCTGTGCCCGCCGGTGCCGCCGGTGATGTAGTCGGCCACCGCGTCCATGTAATCCCGTGTGAGCTCCCGCCGCGTGCCCAGCACATTGTGCAGCCGCGCCTCGCTGAGCTCGAAGCCGGATTGATGCGCCAGATGCTCAATGTCCCGGATGTCCGCCTCGAAGGGAAACGGCTCCGACAGGCTCTGCACCGCGGCGACGGCCTCCGGCTGCCGGAACGCGAATTCCACGTCCGTCATATTGGAAATGAGCTTTTTGATCGCGTGTTTTCGTTTTTGCGGGATCCAGAAGATGAAGTGAAACTGCTCGTCCCGCTTGACCGCGTAGCCGCGCATGGCCCAGATCTGCCGCAGATCCAGCAGCGTCGAGTACGCGTCTGTAAGCCGTTCGGCGTTTTCCTGCCAGAAGGCGGCGATCTCCTGATTCCGCGCCTTGATCGTGTCCAGCTCCGCCATCGCCTGCTCGAGCTGCGCCTGCACGTCCGTCTCCCGGTCAGACAGCTCCAGCTCCTCAAAGAACAGGGATTCCATGATCCCGGCCGCTTCCGCGTCGCGATCCTCAGGCGCTGTGTAATATCCCCAGTACCGTTGATCGTCCGATGAAAAGATTTTGAATTGCAGGAAAGAGCCCGCGCTGTACCGGTACAGCTTCATGATCGCGTCCCGCGGCAGACAGCCGAAATGCACGACCGTGCCGGCGTCCGCGTGCGCCGCGAGCGCGCTGCGCAGGGAGGCCGCGTCCGTGCCCAGGTGCGTAAAATGCCGCAGGGTCTCCACCCGGTGCGTCAGATACCGCTCCTGCTCCTCGAGCTCCAGCCGCATGCCGGAGAGCGCGTCTGTGCGGGGCTTCAGTCCGGACAGGTACACGTTGATGTCGCTGTCGTCAAAGTCGGTATCCGCGACGTAGCCGATCAGCTTTTTCATATAGCTGTACGCCATGGGGCGATCTGTGCCGAAGACGTTGGTCAGCGCGGCCGGATCGATCGCGTCCCCCGCCGCGCCGGCGATGGCCTCGATCTCGTGCAGCGGGTCGTCAAAGGGACACGGATCCGTGAACGCGACGTAGCCGTCGGCGCTCGTGAGGAATTCCCCGGCCATCTCCGGATGGACCAGCTCCTCGCACATGATCCGCGTCAGCATTTCGTTGAGACGCTGCGTCGGTCCGCTCAGCCGGACAAACAGCATTTTTTCTATGGCCAAGCGCTCACCGCCTTTCCGCTTCGCCCGACCCGCACAGCAGCGGCCGGATGACCGACTGCGGCAGGTGATAGCGAATGCCTTCTATGATATGAATGATATTCTGCGTTTCGATCTGCGATAAATACACGTACGCGAGCACCACGGCGTCCGCGTGGCGGCTGTAGCGAATGGCGTCGCGGGCAAACGCGTAGAGCAGCTCGTCCGCCGCGGCGTAAAAGTCCTGCGCGCCTGCCAGCGCACGGTATTCCGTGCCGCGCATGGCGAGGCGGAACGCCGCCGTATCCTGCGCGCGCAGCACCGCGGCCGCCTTTGACGCCGGCAGGCTCAGCACGTCGCAAACGGACGCGTCGTTCGCCGCCGAAAGCGCCCGGTCAAAGGAGCACACCCGATACATCAGCTTCAGCAGCTCCAGATCCGTCTTGCGACGGTAGAGCCGCATCGCGTCCCGGCTGTGCGGCAGACGTCCGAAGCGCTGCGTCTCATAGGACGCGAACGTCAGGTACAGCGCCTGCGAATCATTCTGCGGCCCGTAGGCCTCGATCGCCCGCCGCGTGACGTCCGCGTAGGGGGTGCCGTCTGATACCGCGATGATATCCGCTTCCGTCTTCGCCTCCGCCAGCTCGTAGAGCGGCAGATCCGAATCCCCGGTGAAATAATCGGGCAGCCGGATCAGGTAATCCTCCTCGCCGCTCAGGGCGCTGATGGCGTCCGTCAGCTGCAGCACGTCGAACGACATCCGGAAAAAGTCGCAGAACCGGTTTCCGGCGGCCTCCATATAGCGGCGGATATGACGGATGTCACGGTAGATCTTGCCGCGCAGAAGCTGTTCGAGCCGCGCGCGGGGAACCGTCATGGGATCCAGTCCGGAGACGACGTCGCCGTAGCCACGGAAGCCTTTGAGCTTTGCGGCGGCCGCGGAGACGGTCGCGCAGCCCAGCAGCGCGGTGTAATCCGCCGCGGTCAGATGCATCCCGTACAAGCCCTTGGCGATCGCTGCCGCGCTGCCGTCGGCAAAGGGGATCTCAGGCATCGTCGATCACCGCCTGCACGATCTGCGTCACCCAGTCCTCAAAGGACGCGTCCCGCACGCGCAGCATCCGTTCGGTCGCGCGGTTGACGGCCTCCTGCGCGTCGTCCGCCAGACGCCGATTCCAGTCCTTGAGCGAACGCTCATAGGCGGCCATCTCCTTTTCAGCCTCCTTGCGGCGATCCGCGATGAGCTGATCCCGCCTGAGAGACGCCAGATCCTCCGCCCGCGCCAGCTCCTGCCGCAGTTGTCCGGTGGACGCGGCGGCGGCCCGATCGGCCTCCAGAAGGCGCAGCAATTCGTCTGACACACGCATCGCTCCTCTCACGGTAAATGATCAAACCCGCCGGCTCAGCACACGACGGGAGTTGGCTTCTATTATTATGTAAATTATACCACGGGATACGGGAAAATCAACGAATAATTTTTGAATTTTGCTGTTGTTTCGTCTTTTTTCAAAAAAGCTTTGCCGCGGCCGCAGAAAAAGGGCCGCTCACAGCGGAGCGGCCCGGGCAAATGGTTTACTTCTTGATGATGGACGTGAAGAACGCCTTGATGTTCTCGAAGAAGCGCTTGAGCAGCTGGATGAACTTGCCGAAGATCGACAGCTTTTCTGTCGCCTCGGAGCCTTCGCCGCCGCCGGCGTTGGCCAGCGTCTGGACATAGCTCATCAGCTTGTCGATCGCCGTCTGATCCTTGATGTTCGTGACGACATTCTTCGCGGCGTTGAACACGTCGATCAGGTTGAAGTCCACGGACGGATCATTGAACTTGACGCCGAGCTTCTGCATCAGCGGCACTGCGTAGCGGTAGACGGTGGCAAGAAGCTTCAGGATCTTGTCGGGCAGCGCGTTCTGCTTGGAGTAGTTGTAGATGAAGTCGAGGATCTCGCGCAGGAAGTCGTCGTTGTTCGCCGTGTCGTCGAGCAGCGTCGCTTCGATCAGGAAGTTGGCGATGTTGTCCTTGTTGTCTTCCATGAATACCGTATCCATGACCAGGCGCAGCACCAGCGTCAGCAGATCGGCGCCGCCGTCGGAGCGCAGGTACACGTAGTTGCGGCTCGTCGTGATGCTGGACTTGTCAAGCACCAGCGTGCCGGCGCACAGCGTCGCGAAATCGATGTACGGCAGGGTGATCTTCAGCGTGCCCCAGGCGTAGTAGATCTCTTTGCTGGTGGCCTGCTTCTTCGTGCCGGGGATCGGTCTGCTGGTGTCGTCCTTCTGCAGGAGCGTCCGGCTGGTCTGAGACTCATAGATGTCCGTATAGCGTTCACTGGACTTCTCGTACTCGGGCTTGGCGATGGGCATACCCAGCGCGTCGAACTCGCCGGTCCACTCATAGATGGGCTGCGCTTCGTTCGTGCGCACGTAGTAGGTATCCCTGACGTCCGAGCCGTGATACATGATCTCGACGGCCTCGCTCGAGGAATCCGGCACGACGTACAGCATCTCGCCGTCATCGTTGAACGCCTGTTTGTAGCGGATCGACCCGTCATCATTCAGGATCGCGTTGCCGTTCTCGTCTCTGGCGACCTCCCAGACGGGGACGCTGCCGTCCACGTTCATGGTGGATACGGTGCCGTCGGCGCTCTTGGCGACCTCATAGACGCGCTCCGTCTCGGAGAACAGCGGCTTCAGCCAGTAGCGCTCGTAAGCGCCGCCGTTGTAGTCGGTCGCATCCTTGTAGTTGAGCTTGTTCGGCGTGATGTCGAAGGTGGTCAGGTTGCCCAGCAGGGAGTCGATCAGCGTGTTGGCCAGCTGGTTGAAGTCGAAGTCCAGAGGCACGCTCAGGTTGAGCGCCATGCCGCCGACCTCCAGGTTGGACAGGAAGCTGTTGACCGTGGGATACGCGTCGTAGATCGGGTTGAGCATGTCAAGCAGGACGTAGATCGGATGAACCAGATTGTTCAGCGTGTCGGAAAGCGAACCGATCGACAGGTAGAACATCAGGTTCGGGATCATGCCCAGGACAGTCTCCAGCGGGTTGTCCAGCACGCTCTCGATCAGGCCGACGATGGGCCGCAGCAGGTAATAGACGGTGTTGAAATTGGAAGCGGTCGTGTCGAGCTTGCCGTTTGTGAAGGTGTAGCAGCCGGCGAAGTACTGCGCGTAGCTTCTGATGTAGCTGCTGTCGATGCTCAGCGCCTCCATCAGCGGGATCCACGCGTACTGATAGCCTTCGTAGCCGGGGATATTCAGGATACCGGTGTCGAAGTCGAAGGTGCCGTTGGCTTTGAGCGTGCGGCAGACGGCCAGATCCTCACCGGTGAACAGGAAGCGGAGGATGCCGGCGAAGGGAGACGCGATCGCGGAGATCTCCTTGACCAGCAGCTCATACTTGTCGCGGCAGCCGGAGGCCTCGAGGATGGCTCTGTCGGTCTCGTTGTCGTCAAGTCCCCAGTAAGCGGGCTCGCCGTTGTAGCGGTAGAAGCTCATGTTGTCATAGGCGGTGATGCCATCCCTCAGCTGCGCGGAGAGCACCTCGACGACGCCGACCTCGTTGCCGCCGAGCGCGAACTTGAGCGCGTCGCGGACGGCTTTCTTGGAGTAGTCCACACCGACAGCCGCGGGCAGGATCTCGCGCAGCAGGCCGTTCTGTACGCCGTCAAGCATCACGAACAGGCTGCCGATCAGGTCGCTCATCGTGGCGTCGGTCAGGTAGTCGTCCAGCACGCCGTCGATCAGGGAGCGGATCGAGCCGTTCAGGTCGAAGCCGCCCACAGAGGCGTTGTTGCCCTTCGTGAACGTGACGAGCACGTTGTTGATCAGCTCGTCGATGTTGTCCATCACGTAGGTGGCGTCGTCCTTCGTCCAGTACTCGCTGTACAGGACGCTGGTGCCGTAGCTGTAGTCGTTGTACTGCTCAGCGGCGGCGGCGATCTCGTCGTGATGGTAGTTCACGTAGTCCATGCCATAGGTGTAGTAGGTGTTCTTGCCGTTCACCTTGCTGTTCATGGTGCCGCGGACAGGCGAGCCGGTCTCGAGCGTCTTGACTACGTCATAGTAGCTGTACTGGCTCTTTTCGTTGCCGTGACGATAGGTAAACAGCTCGGAAAGGGCCGCGATGCACTCGTCCGGATGCAGCGCCATATTGTCGATCAGCTCGCCGACGGTCAGACCGTAGGCGATGTCGCGCTGCAGCGCGGAATCGGTCATCAGCAGGTTGATGAAGGGCGCCGTGGAGTTGAAGTTGGAGCCGTTCCACTCACGGTACTCCAGCGCGCTGAGCAGGTACCGCATCAGGAACACGAAGACCAGACCGGCCTGCGTGGTGTCGACCGCGATATACTTGCGCTGTCCGGCCGCCCAGTTGCCGGTGCCGTCGGTGATCGTCATCGCGTCCTGACGGTAGGAGTTCGTGCTGGTCAGCGTGCCGCAGGACTGCAGCTTATAGTCCATGATGGCGGGCAGCGAGACGGGCATCTCGTTGTAGAGCGGGCTCATCACGTGCTCATAGGTCTCAGCCGCGCGGATATCATCGGGGACGTCGTTGAGCGTCCTGGCGTTATAGCTTACGCTCACGCCGGAGTTGTCGACGATGGAGTAGGTGTAGTAATCGTAGACGGGGATATTGTAGGTCTCGGGCGTCTTGTCGTCGGTGTAGGCGGTGATCACGTCGCCGGCCGCGTTTGCCCACGCGACGCGGTCAAGCACCACGTTCTCCTTGATCAGCTCTCCGGCAGCGTCGAGTCCGGAGAACTCATACGGCCAGTCGGAGCCGTAGTCCTTGTACAGCTTCGCGTCGGCGGGCACCTTGCCGTCCACCAGCGGCTTGTCGGAGAAGCCGGACGTGACGTACTCCGTCATCTTTGTGGCGTTGTAGCCGTCGTCGCCGGGTCTGTATATGCGGACGTTGCTCGTCTGCTCCGGGTCATAGTAGCCGACGATCGGCTGATCGCCCTTCGCGGACAGACCGATCAGCTTCAGCACGCCCTGCAGGGAATCCAGGAAGTCGAGCTTATCCTTCAGGATATCGGCAATGTCGACCGTGTAGACCTTCAGTCCGCTGAAGACGTCGCCCCAGCCAATGAAGATGCCGATCTGGATTCTTTTGATCGCCTCAAGCAGCGCGCCGGTGGTCAGCAGATAGGACAGGTTCGGCAAAACGCTCGCGATCGTGCCCATCGGGTCATTCAGCAGAATGTCCGTCAGCCACGCCAGCAGCGGATTGATCAGGCCGTAGTTCAGGAATCTGTTCAGGTTCGTGGCGCTGTAGTCGTTCACGATCGCGTTCGACAGGGCTCTGAATTCATCGCTGGTCTTGAGCCGGTCCGCCTCGGAGTATCCGTTCGCGGTGGTCAGAACATTGAAGCCCAGACCCTCGAACACCGGCAGAAGCAGATCGTCGTACAGGTCGAGCTGGACGTTGCCGTCGTCGCCGTGGTTCAGCTGGACATACAGACCGCCGCCCAGGAGCGTCGCGACCTTGATCTCGATGCGCTGTTTGCCCAGAAGGGATGCCAGCAGCGGCGCGGCGGGCGCGAGCACGCAGGCCAGCGCGTCCTTGAATTTATCGACGTCGCCGTTGATGCCCCAGACGATCTGGTCAAAGTTGACGTCCTTCCAGCGGTTGCCGCAGTATTCATCATACTCGGTACCGACGGTATTCGCGTCAAGACCGCTGATATCGCCGCCGCTGCTGCGGGAGCCGCCTTTGGCCGCGACCAGCTGATTATAAATCAGGGGATATCTGTCTTTGTAGCCGCTCTGACGCATCACAGACGCGAAACCGGCGGGCACAAGGCCGATCTTTTTGTTCATCAGCGCTGCGTAGATGATCGACTGCCAGCCGCCGTTTGAAGCGCCGGCGATACTGCTGATCAGACTTTCGATCAATCTGTTGATAACGCTGCTGCCGGTGATGCTGCCGAGCGCGTTGGAAATAAACGCGTCGGTGATATTATCGTCCAGAAGGCCGGTGATCAGCGGATACAGCTTTTCCATGATCAGGTTGATGATGCTGTCCTGATACAGGAGCTTCTTGATGATGTTGTCGACGATCTCCTTGGGCGTATTGCCGGTGACGCCGGCGAGGCTGTCGCCGCCCAGCAGACCCAGCACGCTGTTGAGGACCTCAGCCAGCGCGGTGTTGCCCATCAGGCCGTCCACGGTGCTGGTAAGCGCAGCCACGTTGGTGCGGTCCATCTTGTAGACGACGCTCTGCCCGTTTTTGTCCGTATACTGCTTCGACACGCGCTTCGGCAGCAGGTTGTAATCCGCGGCCGGGATCAGCTGCGTGCACATATTCATGAACTCATACGCGTATTCGGGGGTGAAGTAGTTCTTCTTCGCTTCGTTGGAGATGCTGTTGAAGGTCGCCAGATCGTCGGTCAGCGTGGCGTACTCCGCCGCGATCGTCGCGGGCTTGACCTGATCCAGATAGTACTTCTGCTTTTCCGCGTTTGTCAGCGCATAGTACTTGTTGAACATCGTAGGCATGCGCTGCTTCAGGCTCTGCAGGGCGGATACGTCGTAGCTGGACTCGACGCGCGTCATGGCGGGAATGCCGCTGACGCTGTAGGTGGGCTTCGTGCCGGAGTCGTCATACGTCCGGTCGATGCGCCAGTTCACAGTGTCCTCATAGACCCGGAAGCTTGCGCCGGGGATCGTGTCATGAGACAGGACGTAGTCCGCGTCAGTCTTGATGATCAGGCGGAAGGTGTGGAACCAGTTGCCGCTGTTGACCGTGGTGCAGTTGCCCAGGAAGTA
>ONWP01000159.1 GCA_900321595.1 uncultured Eubacteriales bacterium | reverse complement strand
TGCAGCTCGAGATCGGAGTATTTACCGGAGACCGCGGGTGCCGCGGGAGCCATGGTCACGGCAGCTTCGAAGGGTTCCGTATTTTCTTCCGGCCGGTTCATATAAGCTTTGTTTGTATAAAACTGTCCGACTGTATTATAGGATGACGCTTCGACGGTGTTGACCAGGAAGACATGTCCGTCATAGCGGTTTGCGAACGGGCCCCGGTATCCGATGTTAAAGTCATTATGCGCATGTTCGTCCGGATGGAATCCGTAATCCCGGACGGCTTCCATAAATTGGTTTTTAGTTTCGTAAACGGTTCCGGATACATTTTCCCTATATGTTCCGCCTTGATCCGGTGTGCTGAGAAACTCCCGCAGCTTGACCGGTTTGTGATCATTTATCTTGTATGCGGAATACTGGTCGATCGATGTCGACTTCTCGCCGGGCAACGCAGAGCGGATGTAGATGCGTATCTCATCATTTTCATAGGTTCCGCAGATGATACGGTTTACGAACAGCGGATAGTTGTCGGCAATGAGTGCTTCGCCGGCGTTTGCTGAGACGACAGTATTCTGCGCTGAGTCGTATTCGAAGAGATCCATTTCGATGCCGAGCCCTGCCGAGAAACTGACCATCTCAGAAATACCGTCGCCTGTCATGTCGCGTATGATTGTTCCAAAATAGAGCGGGCTGTCGGCAGCCTGCTGATCTGTAAAATGGTCCTCACTCGGCTCCTTCAAGGAGTTTTCCGCGTAGTCGCGCAGAGGCTGCCATGCGGTATCCTGCGGGGCGGCAGTTGCGGCAGCGTCCGTCGAGGCGTCCGCGACCGCGTTTTTCTTTTTCTTCCCGCCGAGCAGCAGGATCAGCAGGACGACTGTCAGCACGACGACAAGCGCCGCCAGCGCGGCGAGAATGATCGTTTTGCTGTTCCTGCCGCGTTTTTCCGGTCTTTCCGCGGGGCCTTCCGTCGCGGGCGGCAGATCCTGCGGAAAAACGGTCGACAGAGGTTCCGCAGCAGGCGGCTGCGGCCTGAAGACCGGCTGTTCGACCGACGCGACGCGTCCGCCGCAATAGCCGCAGAACTCGGTGCCGTTCGGCAGTTCTTTTCCGCAATTCGGACAATGCATATGTGCGTCCTCCCTCGAAACTGTTTAACGCGCGGCGTCAGGTGCGCGGTCGCCGACCTGCAGGGCGGCAGATTCGACAGCCGGGATCATGAACAAGGTCAATGCTGTCAGCATCGTCAGCAGGATCGAAAGCAGTCTGGTGTTCGTTCTCATTGGTGCCGCTCCTTCGTCTTATCGGAATCTTGTCGTATGTTATTTCAGAAGGAAAAACGTCGCCGGCCGCTCACGTCAGCGCGTCCGCCAGCGTGGTATCCGTGCAGAAGGTGTCGAGGTTGTAGAGGTACAGCACGTCGGTGATCTCGTTCTGCGTCAGCAGATCGGCGGCGTGGTCGTAGTAGTACCGGGGATCGACCATGACGATCCGCTCGAAGTAGGGGTAGAGGAACTGGATCACGCAGTTGGCGTAGGAGTCCTTGAACAGAAGCAGCCGCCTGCCGGTATCCGCGGTGGAGACGATATCGACGCGCGGATGATTGCCGCCGAAGAACACGGTGTAGTGATCCTTGCCGTCGAGCGCGGAGCGCTCATACATGGACGCCGTCTTGCGCATATCCTGCGCGTACGTGACGCTGTACTTCACGTCTGATTTCGGCGTATAGACGTCCACGACGTCCTTCGAGGCGAATTTGCCGCTCTTGGACGCCAGCGTGCCGCTGAAGGAGTCCGAGACCGTGCGGTGTTCGTACTCTGCCGTGACGCCGAAATGCATCGTCTCGTCCAGCGCCTCAAAGCCGTAAAACGCGCCGAGGCTCGTCCAGTGATGATCCGATTTGTAAAAGATGTATTCGTCCCGATGCTCGGTGAGCTTCGCCGTGGGATCGATCAGCGTCACGTTCGGCAGCGCGTCGCGGATCCGGGCGAGGATGGCCGCCTGATCGGGCGCCGGCGCGTGGCGCGGCAGCCGGTCGGAGAGGATCTGACAGGCGTTGGGCACGATCATGGCGTATCGGTTTACTTCCGGGCCGAATTCGTTCATAGCCTTGAGATTCTTCTGCATGGCGGCGTCGTTCGGCGCGGACGGGATCAGGAACAGCTGACCGCCTCTGCCCAGCCACACGCCGCCGTTCTCCTTCTGTCCGGTGACGCGTCTGAAGCCCAGATTCAGCCGGATCCAGAAATCCCTGCCGGCGAACCGGTCGCTGAACCAGTCGCCGACCCCGTCGGCAAAGGAGCCGTCCGCGAGCGCGCTGAGCGTCAGCTTCGGGAAGGATGCCGGCTTGCGGTTCTCATTTTCGGAAAAGTCCGCGGAGGGCTTGAGCAGCGTCGCGAGTCCGAGCGCGATCGCGACGATCAGCGTCAGCGCGGTGATCCACAGACCCGGCTTCGCGCCGAACCGCTTCAGGTAGCCGGCGGCCGCTTCACGCGCCTGAGCGGCCGCGGATCGATCTGTCTTTTGCATGCGTATCCCTCCTTAAAACTGCGCGTACAGGAACGACGTGTACGTCTGACTGACCAGTCCCGCGATCGACAGCGCCAGCAGCGCCGCGAACAGGATGATGATAACGACGTTCAGCCACGGTTTGCCCCGCTTCGCCCATTTCAGGCACTGCGCGCGCACCAGCGGCGTCGCGCCGATCCCGGCGGCGATCAGCAGCGGCCAGACGCTGCCGAGCAGGTACAGGCCGGTTTCGTCCGCGAAATGGGAAAACGCGAACATCCGCCCCAGGTGCGTGAACGCCTCGCCGATGGAGCCCGCGTAGAAGAACACCCAGCCGAACATGGCCAGCAGGAAGGTGACGGCGCGCCGGAGAACCTTCGGGACGCGGTCGATCACGCCCCGGAAGACGAATTTTTCCAGCACGATGATGACGCCGTGGTACAGACCCCAGACGAGGAAGGTCCAGTTCGCCCCGTGCCAGACGCCTGTGAGCGCCCAGACGATCAGCAGATTGCGGACCGTCTTGCCGTCGCCCGCGCGGCTGCCGCCCAGCGGGATGTAGATATAGTCGCGGAACCACGCGCCCAGAGAGGCGTGCCATCTGCGCCAGAAGTCAGAGACGCTCTCGGCGCAGTAGGGGTATTTGAAGTTGCGCGGCAGGCGGAAGCCGAAGACGTAGCCCAGTCCCTCCGCCATGTCGGAGTAGCCGCTGAAATCGTAATAGAGCATGAAGGTGTACGCCAGCGTTCCCAGCCACGCGGTCAGCGCGCTCGCGCCCTTCGGATCCGCCGTCGCGGCGTTGAAGGTCAGCCCCAGCGTGTTGGCGATCAGCACCTTTTTGGCAAGTCCCAGCACGAACATGCGCATGCCCGTTTCGGTGCGTCCCCGGGTGATCACCGGCGCGTCGAACTGCGGCCGCATATCCCGGAACTGGATGATCGGGCCGGATACCAGCTTCGGGAAGAAGCAGATGTAGAGCGCGAAGTCCGCCAGCGTGCCAGGCGTTTTCACGCGCCCGCGGTAGACGTCGAAGAGGAAGCTCAGCGCGCTGAATGTGAAGAAGGACACGCCGACGGGCGCCGCCATCGACAGGCGCGCGCCGATGTGCAGCGTGGACGCGGCGAAGTTGAAGTACTTGAAGAACGCCAGCAGACAGACGTTGACAAGCGCTGCGATCGTGACGCTCGTCCGCGCGCGTTTCGCGTCCGCAGCCCGGCGCAGGTCGTCAAGCCGCAGACCAGCCAGATAGTTGAACAGAACGCTCAGGACGATGACCGCCAGATCCAGGAGGGAGCCCCACGCGATGAAGACGAGGCTCAGCGCCAGCAGAACGCCCTTTTTCGCCTTGGCCGGCACAGCCCGGAACAGCAGGACCGACAGCGGCAGGAAGACGACGGGGAACAGCAGCTGATCGAAGCTCATTTCGCGGTCCCTCCCTTCAGCGCGTCATGAAACGCGTTCACGGCGGCCTCGTCGTTGGCGCTGACGAGGAACAGGAAGAAGTTGCCGGCCGGCTCGGCGACGCTGTGCTCCGTCAGGAGCGCGTACTGCGCCGGGCCGTAGCCCTCGAAGGTGGTCTTCTGCGTTTCGAGCCGGGCCTTCACGCCGTCCTCAAGCGCCTGCGTGTCCGCGCCCTCGGGGAGCTTTACGAGCAGAAGCTCGTCCGCGCCCATATTCGTGACGGGGTACCAGAGCGCGCAGAATTCATAGTCGGCGGGATCCACGCCGTAGAGGCGTTTGACCATCTGCGTGTCGCCCTGCTGCATCAGGGACAGATCCAGCTGCGCGGTCACCGCGTCCAGCACGGCCTGCGGATCGGCCTGCGAGCGGCGCTGCACGCTGACGTGCGTCACGGCGATGACCGCCAGCAGGGCCGCGATGACGACCCGGACGGCGCGGTTCGCGATCGTTCTCGTGCGTTGGCTCATTGCGCCGCCCCCTTTGTCGTCGCGGCGGCCGCGCCGGACATGGCCGCGGCGATCATGTTCTGCGCCCACAGCGGATAGAAATCCTGCTTGAGGTGCACGCCGTCCACATCCCAGAGCGTGTCCATGTATTTCGCCGCCAGCGCGTCATTGTCCACGAAGACAACGCCGATCTCCGCGCACGCTTCCTTCGCCGCCGCGGAAAACTCCGGGATCGCCTCCCAGACGTCGTTCTGCGCCACCGCCTCCGCGGTCGCGGGCAGGATGGAGTTGACCACCACGGTCGCGCCGGGCGACGCCTCCTGCAGCTGCTTGACGCGGGTCTTCAGCTCGGCGGCGTACTCCTTGCCGGTCTTCCAGTAGCCCACGCCCGTGTCGTTGAGTCCGTAGCACAGGAAGATGTAGCTCGGCTTCAGACTGCGGATCGCGTCCAGCGAGTCGGGAATATTGCGGATGGAGTGCCCGCCGTCGGCGAAGACGCGGTTCTCGTCGAGAAAGTCATAGAAAGAGAAGCCCACGGCGCGGGAGTCGCCCAGCAGCGCGTAGTCCTGGAACATCTGCCAGATGCCGGTCGTGCTCGGCGTGGCTTCCCCTTCGCCGCCTTCCGCGGCGTTTGACGGGAACTGCGCCTGCGCGTGCGCCTGTGCGCGACGCCGGACGGCGTCATCCACGGGGGTCATATCCGCCGTGGCCTGCACCGCGAGATACGATTTGCCTTCATCGGCCGCGCGGGACGATTTCCGCGGTCTGGACACGGCCGACCCGATCAGCGCCGTCACCAGCACGATCAGCGCCACGGGCAGCGCCAGCCGGATCACGTACCGCTCCGGCAGAATGGATCGAAACTCCTTCAAAATGCCGACCTCCTTCGTCATGTCGGATCGTTGAACATTGCTATTTTAGTACAATCAGCTGAAAAAAGCAATAGCGGGCGATATGCCGCAGGTGAAGATATCGCCCTCAGGATGAATTGATACTGTTTTGCGCGGCAAAACGGCGGCCTCCGCGCGGGGCCGCCATCGTTGTTTTTCGGATATTTTTATGCCGGTCACCGCTTCTCGCAGAACAGCAGGCAGTCGAATTCCTCCCGGATGATGCAGTCGTTCGGCCGGAACAGGTCCGCCGGGCGGTTCTGCAGCCGCAGCGCGCCGTCCTGCCGCAGATACATGACGCTCGACCCGCCGCCGTCCAGGTTGACGGCGCGGACCGCGCCGTTTCGCTGCAGGAACAGCGCCATGTCCGCGAGCGTCGCGCCGGCGGAATGATCCGGAATGCGGCCGTCGACCACCAGCAGCAGGAGATGGTCGTCGTCGGTGACGCCCGCCGCCGTCCGGGGATGCCGGTTCATGCCGAAGGGCTCGATCAGTCCCACGTCGGCGATCTCTCCGCCGTCGAGCAGCAGCTCGAGTCCGCCGGCGGCCTGCTCGAGCCGGGACAGGAGCGTGCCGTCTTCCGGCAGCGACGCGATCACGGGCTTCCCGCCGTGCAGCGTGCCGACGAAATACCGGTCGGAGCCGGTGTTCGCCACGGGTACGCCGTCCTTCACGCACAGCCCCGCCGGGTGGCAGTCGCCGAAGATGTCGAAAAAGTCCGCGTTGACGGCGGCCAGCACGGAAAAGCCTTTCTTTTCCGCTGCCGAAGCCATATCCGGCACAGTCTGCCGCACGAGGCGGTTTCGACGTCCGTCGTCCGGCGTGCCGACCCGCAGGGAAACGCGCGTCATGTCCGCGTCCAGCAGAAACGCCCGCACCGGCGCGCCGTCGCGCGTGACGATATCGAACCACGTGTGGACAAGCCCGGGCGCGACCTGCGCGGCCTTGACCCCGACAACGTGCCAGCCCCGGTCGGCCTCGGCGAAGGCTTCGTCCGCCGTCCTCTTTTCGATCGGCTCGCCGAAGCGGGCGCTGTGAACGGGCCCCGCCGGGGTCAGTCGGTAGGCAAGCCGCAGCGCGTCCGCGCGGGGCGCCTCGTCGAGCGGGAAGACGTGGCCTGTGCGGTCGTAGGGCTCGTCCCGGTTGAACGCGTCCGGGACGCGTCCGCCCTCTGTGCGCAGCGCCGCGTCAAAGACGGGCGCGCGCGTCTGCACGACCAGCTTGAACCGGCCGTCCGTCTCGAGATATTCCGCTTTTCGTATGACGTTCTTCATCCCAGATCCTCCGGATACAGGCTGTGCAGCCGCCGCGAAACGTCAAACGTGCCGTCCGGCGCGATATCGGTGATCGTCACGCCGTTGGGCCACTGCGTTTCCGGCGCGCCCGTCTTGTCGCCGAGTGTGTAGGTCTCGTACCCGCCGAACTGGTTGTAGACGAGCCGGATCCCGTCCAGCTCGGCGCACCAGTCGTTGACGTGGTCGTGCCCGGCGAAGACGGCCTGACCGCCGGCGCGCTTCATCGCGTCGAACATGCCGGTATTGTATCCGGAAGAGCCCACCGTTTCGAACGCGTCGCCGTAGAGGAGCTCGCCCTCGCCGGTGCGGAAGGGCCGGCCGTCCGCGTCCGTGCCCGTGATCCGCTCATACTCGCAGAGCGGAATGTGGATATAGAGGAAGGAGGCGCACTGGCCGTACTTTTCCTTCAGCTCGGCTGTCATGTCCAGATACCAGGCGATCTGCTCTTTTTTGAGGTAGTCGTACCCGTCGTATTCCGCGGGGAAGCCGTGCCGGCGGTTGTCGTCGGGCAGGGCGTCCCGGCCGGAATCCAGCAGGAACAGGCTCTTGAGCAGATCGTTTTCGCCCCGCAGGATATCGATGTGGAAATTGACGTAGCCGTGCAGGCTGTCGGGCCCCTTGCGGGACAGACAGTGGGGGAACCGGATCTTGCACTCCATCAGCAGGTGCTTGAAGGGGCCGCGGGGCTCCCGCGCCTCGTGGTTGCCGAAGACAAACGCCCAGTAGACGCCGATATCCTCCATCATCTGCGCGAACTGGATCGCGTCGATGTGCTGGAACTTCGACAGGATCAGGTCGCCGGTGAGGATCACCAGATCCGGGCGCGTCGCCTTGATATGCTTCACAAACAGCGTGAACGTCTTGTTGCGCTTCTTCGGGTCGTCGCCCAGATGAAAATCGGTCGTGGACAGGATGCGGAAGGGCTCGTTTGAAAAGCTGCCGTCCGGCTCCTTTTTCGCGATGGTCACGCTCTCCTCGTTCTCGTCCAGGATGACGACCTTCGATTTGAGCCGGACCTGCGGAACGGCCAGCCGGAACATGCTTCGGGCGAGTCTGCCGCCGGAGAGCCGGTACAGCTTCGCTCTGTCGTGCAGCAGCGCCTTGTCCAGTCCGATGCGGAAATCCTCTCTCAAATTCCTCATTATTTTCACCTCACGGGATCTCGATGGCTGTTCCCAGCTCCAGAGAATAAATATACGTCTGTTTGACCGGCATGTCAAGCACGATCTCCATGGCGCGCCGGTAGATGCGCAGCTGTCCCTCGTAGACGCGTATGAAGTCCTCCGGCGTCTTGCCCCGGTCGGTCTTGTAGTCGACGACCACAGCGCCGTCCGGTTCGATGAAGACGAGATCCGCCTTCCCGACGATCATCATCGGGTCGTCCCGGACGTTCGCGGCGGCCTCCGGCGCGGCGGCGCTGACGGGCAGCGTCACCGCGAAGTCGCGTTCGCGCAGCACCTTTTCAGACGCCAGGATGCGTCTGCCCAGCGCGCTTTCGGCGAAGGCCAGCGCCTTTTCCGGCTGAACGGCGCGCGACTGCGCCTCGGTGAAAAGGCCGCTGCGCACGAAGGCGTTCAGGGCGTCCCGCGGGTCGGTGCGCAGGTCCCAGTGCTCCAGGAACGTGTGGTTGACCGTGCCGCGCTGGGCGGCGGTGAGACCGTCCGGCGACAGGAACGCGGGCTTTGCCTGCGTGTAGACGCGCGCGGCGGGTTCGCGCTTTTCGAAGTCCGACGCCACGGATTTCGGCCGCAGGCCGTCCGGGTAGACGTAGGGGTAGACATATTCCGCGCGTTCGCGTATGGCTTCGACGATCGCTTCGTCCGCTTGCGGCGCCTCCGGGCTCGTTTGCGGCGCGTCCGCGTCCTCCGGCAGCTCGATCCGGCGGATCACGGGGGGAGCGGCGTCGTCGCGGGCTGTCGGAGACGCGTCGGGCAGCGTCCCGCCGAGCGCGCGGCGGAACGCGCCGTTCGTCAGCAGCGCCATGGCGATCCATCTGTCGTAACGCGCCGATCTGAGCACCGCGAGCGGGTGGATCTTTCCGTCGCGGTCCGCGTACTTGGCCGCGTCCTGCGCCACCTCCTCCGGGTCGCAGACCGGTACGATCAGCTTTTCCCTCGCGCGGGTCAGGGCGACGTACAGCGTGCGCATCTCCTCGCTGACGTTGTCGCGTCCGATCTGTCCGGCGGCCGCCAGCGACGCGACGGTGTCGTATTTTTTCAGCTTGTCCGGCTCGACGCGCTTGAGACCGACGCCGGCCCGGCCGCTGATGATCAGACTGCCCTTCCGGTCGGAGCTGTTGAAATCCCGCTGTGCGTCACCGAGGATGACGATCGGGAATTCGAGCCCCTTGGACTTGTGGATCGAATAGATCTGCACGGCGTTCGCGGCCTCCGAAGCCGGGATCTCCGTCTTGAGAGAAATGCCGGATTCCTCGATCCGGTCGATGTAGCGCAGAAACGCGCCGATGGTGCCGTCGCTGTTGCCGGCGTAGGACGCGGCGACGGCGCAGAACCGGATCAGATTCTGCCGCCGAACCGCGCCGCCGGGCATGGCGGACGCGATGCTGTCGTAGCCGGTCAGCTCCAGCAGCTCCCGTGTGAAGCGCTCCAGCGGCAGGACGGCGCACATGGCGCGGTATTCCGCCAGGTCAGACAGGATCTTCGCCGCGCGGTCGTCGCCGTCGTCCGCGGCCGCGCGCAGACAGCGGATCAGCTTCTGCCGGGGGCGGCCCTCCTTCCAGCGGGCGGCGTCGTCCGGCGTGCAGCCGTACAGCGGGCTGAACAGCACCGCCAGCAGAGACACGTCGTCTCTGGGGTTGCTGACGGCGCGCAGCAGAGACAGGAAAACGCGGATCTCCGGGGCCTTGAGCAGCTCGTCGCTGCGCTGCGCGGAGCTGCTGACGCCGCACTGCGCCAGCGCGTCGCGGTACGGCTTTGTCTGGTCTTTGCCGCCGGCGTTCATATTGCGCAGCAGGATGCAGAAGTCGCCCGGCCGGCAGGGACGCGTTGCGCCGTCCTCCGTGACGGGGAAGCCGCTGTCGAGCATCTCGCGGACGCGCCGCGCGGCGGCGAGCGGCGCCTGCGACTTGCCGCAGGAGAGCAGCTCGAAGCAGTCTTCGTCCGGGGGAACGCCCTCATTGTCGTACAGTCCGCCGTAGTACAGCGCGTCCGCCGGGGTGTAGTCGATCCCGCCGGCGTCTACGCTCATGACGCGGTAAAAGACGCGGTTGATGTTGTCAAGCACGCCTTTGCGGGAGCGGAAGTTTGCGCTCAGCAGGATCTTTGCCGGGTACGTCCGGCCGTCGAACGGGGCGAAGCGGCGGTACTTTTCCATGAAGACCTCCGGCATCGCGCCGCGGAACCGGTAGATGCTCTGCTTCACGTCGCCGACCATGAACAGGTTCGTCTCATCGCGGGAGATCATGCGGAACAGCAGGTCCTGCGCCTCGTTCGTGTCCTGGAATTCGTCCACAAGGATATAGCGGTAGTTCCGGGAGAGCTGTTCGGCCAGCGCGGTGCGCGTTCCGTCCGGCGCGACCAGCAGGTCGATGGTCTTGTGCAGCACGTCGTCGAAGGCGTAAGCGCCCGCGTCGCGCTTCATCTCGGTCAGCTTTCGGTCGTAGGCGCGCACGCAGTCCGTCAGCGCCTTCGCGGCGGGATGAAGCGCCGTCATGTCCTCCCGGTGCATTTCGTTTGTAACGCTGAAAACGTCAGAAATCGTTTTGGCAGCGCCCTTTTTGGGGTCGCGCACCATGTCGTTGTATTTGTCGGCGCAGGCGACCTTGTTCGGTTCATGCGCCAGCGCGTTGGACGTTTTTCCGAGCGTCGGCAGGCTGATCGCCTGCGCGGCGCGGACGACGTCGTCCCATGCGCCGGTATCGATCGTCCGTCTGAGCGCTTCAAACTGCGCCTTCGCGTCCTCCAGCTTCGGGCCGAATTTGTCGTACAGCCCCTCGGCCCGGTCCGCGTAATACAGACAGTCCTCCAGCTGGCAGAGCGCGAAATCGACGCACTCTTTGCCGTATTCGAGCAGGATCTCGCCCCAGACGGTCTGCTCGACCGGCGTGTCCGGGTCGTACTGCCGCGCCGCTTCGTCGAGCCACCGGTCCGGGAAGGGGCGTATGACGCTCTTTTGGTGCAGCGCCCGGATGGCGTCCTCCAGCGGCTTGTCGCTTTTTTTGTAGCCGGTCATGGCGCACAGCATGTCGTAGGCGCGGGCGTCCTCCCGGCTCAGCTCCTCCAGCGTCTGCAGCATGGCCTCGGCCTGAAAAGCCTTCAGTCGACTGTCGTCCAGGATCTGATAGTCCGGCGCGATGTCGGCGGCCTCAAAGTTTTCCCGGACGATCCGTCCGCAGAAGGCGTCGATGGTGCTGATCTGCGCGTCGGGAAGCTGCATGATCACCCGGCGCAGCCGGTCGTTGAGCGGATCCGCCTCCAGCGCCTTGCGCAGACTCTTTTCAAGCTTGCGGCGCATCTGCGCGGCCGCGGCGCGGGTGAAGGTCACGACCAGCAGGCTGCCCGGCTCCGTCGGGTCGGCCGGGTCCGTGAGGATGCGCACGAGCCGTTCCACCAGCACGGCGGTCTTGCCCGAGCCGGCGGCGGCGCTCAGGAGCAGACTGCCGTCCCGGGCGTCGATCGCGTCTTGCTGGTCCTTCGTCCAGGTGATTTCAGTCGGCATATCGTTCCTCCAAAACATTCCACGCGTTTTTGGCGTCGAGCGGCGGTTTTTCGGCCTTTTGATCGCTCTCGCGGCCGCAGATCGCCTTGTAATCGCAGTATTCGCAGGGTTCGTGTCCGGATTTCATCACGCGCGGCGCGGCCTCGACGCGGCCGCCGTGCAGGCCGGCCGCCATCTCGCGCACGATGTCGTCGATGGCGCGGTGCAGCAGCCGGAACCGGTTCAGCGAGATCACGTTGGTCTTTCCCTTCGTCTTGAATATGATATTGCCCTCGCTGCGGTCGGTGCCGGCGATCACGGCGGGGTCGTCGAGCAGCAGCCCGTTCATGCGTCCCTCCTCCAGCATCTTTTCGCGGATCTGCTCGGCGGTCGCGCCGCGCGCCAGATCGTTTTCGCGCGGCTTCGCCGGCACGTACATCACGCCGGCCGGGACGACGTCCGCGCCGTAGCGCGTCACGTCGGGGCTGCACAGACAGGTGAGGTACAGGAGCATCTGCACGCTCAGGCCGTGCAGCACGTCCTCGATCTTCAGCTCGCGGTCGTAGGATTTGTAATCGACCACGCGCAGATAGACTTTGCCGCCGCTTTCCATCGTGTCCACACGATCCACGGTGCCGTGCAGGATGATCCGGCCGCCGTCGTCCGTCGTCAGGACGTAGGGCCGCACCGCGGCGTCGTCGGCGATCTTCAGCTCCACGTCCCGCGTGACGAAGTCGGAGAGGCGGTGCTCGTTTTTCAGCCGGAGGAGGACGTCCAGCGCGGTTCGCTCGGCGCTGCGGACGGCGTAATCCTCCCGGCGGGTGAGCGCGTCCCGGCCGCCCATGCGCCGCTCGATGAAGTCCTCGGTGAACGCGCGGATCATATCGCGCAGTTCGGTCTCCGATTTATCCTCCCAGTCGCCGAAGGCGACGATGTTTTCCAGAATGGCGTGGATCACGGTGCCGTTGATCGCGCCGTCGTATTCGGCGCGGCGCAGCGCCTGCACGTGCAGACCGTGCCGGACGAAGTATTTGAACGGACAGGTATAGTAGTCCTCCACCCGGGAGGGAGAGATGTACAGATCTCTGCCGAAGAGCCCGACGGCCTTCGCAGGGTCGTCGAAGGCGAACGGCTCCTTCGCGGCGGCGCGTTTCGCGCTGCGCAGCGCGGCGGCCTTGGCGGTGCCAGCCAGATACCGCTCGCCGGAGACGGTGAAGACGTCCGGCGTCTGCAGACGCGCCGCGACGGTCTCGAAGGCGCTCTCAAGGCTTTCGACGCGGTCCTCCGGCGCGGTCGCGGCGTCCTGCGTCACGGTCAGGCCGGGCAGGATCTCTCTGACGAGGGCGACGACCTCGCTCGGCTGCAGCTCCGCGCCGTTCAGGTCGCTGACGGACCAGCTCAGGTACAGCCGCTCGGCAGGCGTAGAGATCGCCGAGTAGACCAGGAACCGCTCCTTCTGCACCCGGCGGACGCCGTCGTCCGCCAGAGGCGCGCCGTGCCGCGCCAGCGCGCGCCGGTCCGTGTCGTTGAGGACGAAGGACGGCGACGCGATCAGCGGGAACTTCCCGTCGTTCAGGCCGCAGACGAAGACGGCTTTCTTGCCGGAGGTGCGGATGCGGTCGGCCTGTCCCACGGTGATCTCGTCCATGCCGGCGGGCATGTCGCCCACGTCCGCGGCGCTGGTCATCACGTGGAACAGCTCCGTGAAGCGCCTGCCGGTCAGGACGCGGTCGCCGACCGCGGACGCGAACCGGTTGAAGACGTCCATCAGCACGTCCCAGGACCGCTCGCAGGTCCAGCGCAGCCGGTCCGGCAGCCGCAGCGCGCGCGCCTCCAGCGCCCCGGGCGCGCCGACGCGGATCAGGAATTCGTACAGCGCCTTGACGGCTTCGCGTCCCGGCGCGTCGTCGATCCCGGCGGCGAGCTGCGCGATCGGCTCGGTCACGCGCAGGCGCAGCGCTTCAAGCCGGGCGAGCTCCGCCCGGGTCGCGTCGGTCTCCTCCGCGTCGTAGCCGTCCGGATTGCGTGTGAACGGCCGCAGCCACGCGCCGCCCTCGACGCGCCAGACGGTGGTGTAGTCCTCTAAAAGCGCGATCTCGTCGTCCGTCAGACCGAACAGACCGGTCTTGAGCATGCTCAGCGCCGTCTGCGTGTCGAAGCCGCACGTCAGGCGCAGGGCGCTTTCCGTGAAGCGCACCAGGATGTCGCCCTCCAGCGCGCGGCGGGTGTCCTCAAAGACGGGGACGCCGTATTTGCGCAGCGCGTAGACCAGCTGCCCCGTGACGTCTCCGGCGCGGTCGATGACGGCGATGTCCCGGTACCGGTAACCGTCCTCGCGCACGAGCCGCTTGATCCGGCGGGCGACGCAGTCGCATTCCTCCCAGACGCCGGCGCACACCGTCGCCGTGACCGGCTCCGTCGGCACGTCGAGGCTGACCGCCTCCGGGCTGTACAGATATTCTTCCAGTGCCCGGATGGCGGGCGGGGTCCTGTCGTCCGTGCGCGTCAGCAGCACCGGCGCGGCGCAGTCGACGCCGGCGTTCACCGCGCAGGAGCGCAGACGCGCGGCGGTCTCGGCGGTGTAGGCGAGTGCGCCCGCGCCGCCCGTCCTGTCGCCGACGCTGTCCGCGCACACGGCGGCGTATACGTCGCCGCAGGTCGCCAAAAGCGCCTCGATC
>ONWP01000140.1 GCA_900321595.1 uncultured Eubacteriales bacterium | reverse complement strand
GGTCGAGATAGCTCCACAGCAGCGTCATCGTCTCGTCGTCGACGCAGTCGAGCCGCCCCTCGTCCAACGGACAAAAGAGAAGCTCATCGTATTTCGTAACGCCGGAGATCCCGAAACCGGCGTCCCCGTTCAAAGGACAGGACGCTTCCTCGTCAAGCGTCCTCGCGTCCAGCCGGTACAGCGTATTCGCCCGGACGAAGTACATTTTGCCGTCATATACGGTCGGCTCAGACGGCGCGTCGGCATAGTTGACGCCGAACTTTTTCGCCGCAAGAAGCGACGGAGCGTCCGCCGCGAAGGACGCCGCCGGACACGCCAGACACAGGCAAAGCGTGAGGACACAGGCGAGCAGTCGTTTTTTCACAGCAAACGCTCCTTTATTCGGTTATTCCGTTTTATTTCACGGTTGAACAGTCCCGCGAAGAAGGCCTTGATCTTCGCAAAGAAGGCGCGGATCTTCGCAAGCAGCGTGCGGGACGCGGAATTGGAATTCATGACCATGCATTCCGCCGCGATGACGGGCGTGCCGTTCGCGTCGACGCCGTAGGCGAGCAGATCGACGGACTCAAACCGCCAGGTGGGTTCGAAGGTGACGGTGATCTGACCGTTCTCGTCGGTCTTGCCCAGCACGGTGCGCTCGCCCAGGATCTCCTGATAGACGGTCACGCCCTCAAGCGGCTTCGTGAGCGCGGCGATCTCCTCAGGCGTCTTGTTGCCGTTCAGCATGGCGCTCTCATACCCCGTGAGCGTCACGGTCGCGCTGTCGGCGTTTTCGCAAAACAGCTCGGACGGCTCAAAGGACGCGCACGCGTCGGAATAGGTCTTGCGGTCGGCGAGGGTATACAGCGTGACGGAGTCCCCCTCATGCAGTCTCGCCTCGTCGATGCTGTAGCCGGTGGGGAAAGAGCCCCACTCGCTGGTCACGTAGATGCCGTCGTTGGGCTGGACGCCGTTGATGAGGAAGCCGCCGTAGGTGAAATCAAGTCCGAACGCCTGCTTCAGGTAGCCCCAGGACAGGACGATCTGCTCCTGCGCCGTCTCGGCCGTAAAGGAGTTCTCCGCCTCCATATTCGTCTTGAACTCCAGCAGACCGACGATCAGGTCCAGCACGGTCGGCTCGTTGATCGGCTCGCCGTTGTGGTCGACGGCGGGCATCTCGAAGCCGTAGTGCTCGGCGATCCCGTCTGCGACGCCGAAGGATCCCCATTCGACGACGCGGTCCTCTTCCCTGACGGGCTGACCTTTCGCGTCCTTTTCCGCGCCGTTGTAGATCATGTATTTTACGACGACGTCTTCTCCGTCCTCCGGCTCGTACCACGCGGACGCGCTCAGGCAGAGGCTCAGCGTCATCAGCGCCGCGAGCAGGATGCTCAGCGTTCTCTTCACGATTCTGTTCATCTTGAACATCTCCTTCGTTTTTATTGTATATCGCTCAAACGTCGGATCGATCCGGCGATGCAGCCTGTTTCCGGGCTTTTCGGGCGCGGGCGCGT
The DNA here is from genome assembly GCA_900321595.1 of uncultured Eubacteriales bacterium. Taxonomy (GTDB): domain Bacteria; phylum Bacillota; class Clostridia; order Oscillospirales; family Acutalibacteraceae; genus UBA1081. Next base: position 1,985 of record ONWP01000140.1, on the reverse strand, counting down.
TTCTCGCGGTTGGCCTGCACACGCGCGTCCTGCCGGCTCGCGATCAGCCCCGCGTCCTCGAGGGCGTAGCGCCACGGGCCGTACAGCGCCTTGACGGCCTGCACGGTCTCCGGCGCGAAGTCGCCCTTGCGCGGCAGTCTGCCGCAGCGGTCGCGTGCCTCTGTCAAGAGCGTTCTGGCAGTCTCCCGATCCAAAGAAAAAAGCACCCCTTGCCCGATAATGCAAAGCGTGCGGCAAACTGGCCGTATCCGATACAGCCTCTGCCGCACGATCCAGTCCCGATCATGAAAATGGCGAATGATGACGGCGCGGTGAGTATTCCGACTTTGACGGTAATGGCTGTTGCGACGGATTTTCACCGAACTTCCCTCGGGGATGAATCCCCATGAGCCCGCGCCTTTTGTCTTTATTTTAGCACGTGAAAATTTTTTGTCAATAGCCCGCAGGAAAATCCGAAAAACGGCTTGACAAACCGTCCGCCGTCATGTATAATAGCGCATGCCCGTCTCGGGACGGGATATATGGCGGTATAGCTCAGTTGGCTAGAGCATTCGGTTCATACCCGAAGTGTCGTTGGTTCAAATCCAATTGCCGCTACCAATTCGGCCCGGTGGTCAAGCGGCTAAGACACCGCCCTTTCACGGCGGTAACACGAGTTCGATTCTCGTCCGGGTCACCACCGCACAAAAAAGTACCCTGCATGGGTACATTTTTTGTTTTATCGGGCGGCCGCCGACCGCCGCCGGAATAACGAATGATAAGGGGCTGTGAACATGCGTACAGTGAAAGAGGCCGACCGGTTCGGCAGAGACGATCTTGTTTACCGCAGCGCGCTGGACGCGCCGTTTCGCGTCTACGGGCTGTCGCACGACGGCGAACGGTTCCGCCGGTTGCCGCGCGACACGGCCAGGCAGACCAGCGAAGCGGTCGCGTGCCTTGCGACGAACACCGCCGGCGGCCGCGTGCGCTTCGCGTCAGACAGCACGTACGTCGCGATCCACGCCGAGACGGACGGCGTATCCAAAATGGGGCACTTTTCGCCTCTGGGCGCCGCCGGCTTCGACCTCTACGCCGACGACCGGTACGCCGGCTCGTTCGTGCCGCCCTACGACCAGACGGACGGCTACGACGCGATCCTTTCGTTTGAAACGGCCGAAACGCGGCAGTTCACGATCAACCTTCCCCTGTACACGAATGTGAAAGCGCTCTGGATCGGCCTGCAGCGCGGCGCGCATCTTGAAGCCCCCGCGGAATACGCGCACACAAAACCGATCGTCTATTACGGCTCGTCCATCACCCAGGGCGGATGCGCGTCCAGGCCGGGTCTCTCCTACCAGAGCATCCTTGCCCGCGCGCTGGATACGGATTATGTGAACCTCGGCTTTTCCGGCGCGTGCAGAGCGGAACCGGCGATGGTCTCGTATCTGGCGGGGCTTGAGATGTCCGTCTTCGTCTGCGATTACGATCACAACGCGCCCGATCCCGAATACCTCGCGGCCACCCATGAGCCGCTGGTGCAGGCGGTGCGCCGGGCACAGCCGGAGCTGCCCATCCTCCTGATGAGCCGCCCGAAGTTCACGCTGAACGAGGAGGAGCGGCAGCGGCTTCGCATCATCGAGCGGACGTTTGACCATATGCGCGCGGCCGGCGACCGGCATGTCGCGATGCTGGACGGCCCGACGCTCATGGCGCCCGCAGGCAACGAGGGCACCGTGGACGACTGCCACCCCAACGACCTCGGCTTTTTCGCCATGGCAAACGCGCTCGCGCCCGTTCTGCGGCGGCTCCTGAGCTGACGCGCGGGACGTTTGCGCGGTTCGTTGAACAGCTTTTGTTCAGCGCTCTTTATTGACCGTAAAAGTTCTGATCCGTTATTTTTCCCATCCTTGAACGCTCCGAGCCCACCAATTGTTTCGCGAGCGCGATATCATCCGGATGAAGACTGTATATGCGGTTTCCTTCATTCTTAAAATACAAGTAAAAAG
>ONWP01000119.1 GCA_900321595.1 uncultured Eubacteriales bacterium | reverse complement strand
CCCGCCGAACGGCGTGGACGCCGCGTCCACCGGGGGGATGTACTCCTTCGTGGATCTGGGCATCGTGATGTATCACTTCGAGCTGGGTGCGGGCGCAGACAGTTTCCGCTGGATCAATCCGCTGGTCTGACGACGGGCTACACGTATCAAATCAAAGTAACAAACAGCGCATACCCTTTGGCAAATTCTCTTTACAACGCAGATCAAAAGAAAAAGGAGACGGTATCATGCGTTCTTTGCGAAAGGTCATCAGTTTATTCCTCTGCCTGATCCTGACGCTGGGTCTGGCCGTGCTGCCCGGCGGCGCGGCGGAAACGGTCGAGGCGACGCTGAAAGGCTCCGACGTGCCGGTGATCCTGCTCGGCGGCGACGGCGACGTGATCTATGACGCGGACGGCAACGTCGCGGTCGACATGAACGACTTCGGCACCGTCTTCCGCACCTCCGGCGGCGGCGACGGGATCATGAGCGCTGTGGCCGGCGTGCTGCAGCCGTTCCTGCTCGAGGGCGTGCTGCGGGGCAAGTGGGACAACTACTACGCCAATCTTCAGAAGGAGGTCAGCGACCTGACGGAAACGCTGCGTCTGGACGAGAACGGCAACCCGCGCAACGGTACCGACATCTCCGCGGCGCACCGCGCGGCCGTCGAGCGGAACAAATCGACCGATAAAAAAGGCGACAAGGGCTATTACGGCCTGCAGGATTACCGCTTCTGGTACGACTGGCGGCTCAATCCCATGGAGATCGCCGACGAGCTGCACGAATACATCGAGGGCGTCAAGGCCGCGACCGGCAAGGAGCGGGTCAGCGTGATCTGCCGCTGCGTCGGCGTCAACGTGGTGCTGGCGTACATCGCCAAGTACGGCCCCGACAGCCTGTGCGGCCTCGGCATCGACGGCAGCACGTCCTTCGGCGGCGAATTCATCAGCGAGGCGCTCACCGGCAGATTCAAGCTCGACGCGGACGCGATCAGCCGCTTTTTGACGGATTATAACGAGCTGGGGATGATCGACATCTCCGAATTCGCACTGGCGTCCGTTGACCTGCTGGCCAAGAGCGGCCTTGTGAAAGGGCTGACCGCCGCCGTGCGCGCCACGATCTACGACAAGGTCGTCGAGGGCGTCACCTCCGCGCTGGCGCTGGGCACGTTCTTCACGCTGCCGTGCTACTGGAGCTTCGTCGCGCCCGAGGATTACGACACGGCGATCCGCTTCGTCTTCGGCGAAGAGGGCAGCGAAAAACGGCAGACCTACGCCGGACTCATCGAGAAGCTCGACAGCTATCACGAGGCGGTCGGCCTGCACGTGGCGGAGCTGATCGACGGCGTCGTCGACGCAGGCGCGAACCTGGCGATCATCTCGAAATACGGCTTCCAGATCTTCCCGGTCTGCTCGACGAACGACCGGCCCTCCGACCAGTACTCGACGGTGAACCACTCGAGCTTCGGCGCGACCACCTCGACGGCGTTCGACACCCTGCCCGACGACTACGTCGCCGCGCGGCAGGCGCAGGGCAAGGGCGAGTTCATCTCCCCGGACAGGACGATCGACGCGTCCACCTGCCGCTATCCCGACAACACCTGGTTCCTCAAGGGCGCGCGGCACGGCAACTGGACCGAGGGCGAGAACCGGATCCTGTACACCGTCACCACGGCGGATCGCCCGGTCACGGTCAACGATCTGAGCCTGCCTCGCTTCCTGGTGTACGACGCCGAGACCGATACGGTCGGCCCCATGACCGAGGAGAACTGCGGCACCGAATACTGGGAGACGACGCGGCCGAAGGGCTTCGCGAAGCTCGTCTCGTTCTTCAAGGCGTACGCGCGGTGGCTCAAGGCGCTGTTCGCGTTCCTGAAGGGCGCGATCTTCAAACGCGGCTGATCCCTTCGACACAAGAAGAACATTTTTATAAAGGAGATATTCATAAATGGCGATTTCAGACATCGGCGTGATCTGCGGCCGTCTGGTCTACCACTTCTTCAACAAGGTGACGCAGAAGCCCATGGAGACCCAGAAAAAGGTGCTCGGGAAGCTCATGGATCTGAACAAGGACACCGAATACGGCAAAAAATACGATTTTGCGAACATTCACACGCTGGAGGAATACCAGCAGAAGGTGCCCATGACCACGTTCCTGGACTATTCCGATTACGTGGACCGCATGATCGCGGGGGAGAAGAATCTGATCACGTCCCTCAAGGTCAAGCGCTACGCCAGCTCGTCCGGCAGTGTCGGCAAGCCGAAGATGCTGCCCAAGACCGGCAAGGATCTGTTCAACATGCAGTGCATGGGCCTTTGCGGTCCGATGGGGTGCGTCTACAATTATTATAAGCGGCAGGGCAAAAAGCTCGGCCCGCTGCGCGGCCCCCTGGTCATGGTGCTCACCGGCCACAAGCTGGAGAACGGCATGATGTCCAACGGCGCCGGTCAGATCCCGCTGTCCTATATCAAGCCGCTGACCCGCTGGTTCTCCAGCACGCCGGTGGAGATCATGTACCCGGAGCATGAGGAAAAGCTGAATATCGTTTACCTGCAGCTGCGCTTCGCGCTGGAGGATACGAAGGTCTCCTTCCTGGGGAGCGTCGTCGTGACGCTGCTGACAAGCATGTTCGAATATCTCGAGGAAAACTGGCAGATGCTCTGCGACGACATCGAGAAGGGAACCATCGACCCGAGCGTGAAGATCACGCCCGAGCTGCGCAAGAAGTTCGAGAAGCGCCTCAAGCCCAACCCGAAGCGCGCCGCTGAGCTGCGCGCGGAGTTTGCCAACGGCTTCGATACCCCGATCGCGCCGCGCATCTGGCCGCGCCTGAAATGGGTCTACGGCATGGTCGGCTCCAATCTGACCGTGTATCTCAAGAAGCTGCGCAAGTGGATCGGTGACGATATGCCCCTGCACAACATGGGCTACGCCGCGGCCGAGGGCTTCTTCGCCATGCCGGAGGACATGAACCGCATGGACTACGTCCTGCTGCCCCGGAGCCTGATCTACGAGTTCCTGCCCGTGGACGCGGACGGGGAAGAGACCGAGGACGCCGTGCCCGTCTTTATGGACAAGCTCGAGGTCGGCAAGGAGTACGAGATGATCGTCACCAACTTCTCCGGCCTGTACCGGTACCGGCTCTACGACGTGGTGAAGGTCACCGGCATCCACAACAAGACGCCGATGGTGGAGTTCGTCTACCGCAAGAATCTGGGGATGGACGTTTCCAATGAGAAGACCACCACGCAGATGCTCGACTGGACGGCGGAGAATATGTCGGCGAAATCCGGCGTGCCCTTCGAGGGACACAGCTTCTTCGGCGACTACAGTGTGAAACCGGCGCGCTACGTGATGCTGGTGGAGCCGGAGACGCCCGTGGACGAGGCCAAACGGCAGGAGCTGGTCGCGCTGCTCGACGAGAGCATGAAGGAGGCCAACGAAAAGTACGACAAATACCGCAGATGGGCGCTCATCGGCGATCCGGACGTGCGCATCCTGAAAAAGGGCGCCTACAACGCCTACCGCGAGATGCTGCGCAGCCGCGGCGTCGTGCTCAATCAGATCAAGCCCGTCACCGTCATCAACAGCAAGGAACGCGAGGAATTCTTCTTCTCGCAGGTCGAGCTGTAACGGCAGACGCAATCCCGGCCCCGGTTCAGTCCGGGGCTGTTTTTTTCGTGAAAAGCATAAAATCTGACGTGAACGGCGCGAAGACGACCGCTGCGGTCAATCACGGCGAAGCGCGTTCCTACGAATCGGATACAGTGATCGACAGCGCAAACACGCCCTCCTCATCGGGCAGTATCGTGTACTGCGTTCCGCGGAAGCCGGGGTTCAGATTGAAGAACTCGGTCTGTTCCAACAGCGTTCCCCTTTGGACGGCGACCGCGGCCTTATCGCCGACGAGGGGCAGGATGTATCTCGCGTCACCCGCGCGCGCCGGGTCGACTTCGCCGCAGACGCGCAGGGCGTCAGCTGTAAAGCGGTATTCGAGCCGGCAGGCGCCGAAGTCCTCCCGTCGCTGTCCGCCGTCGTCACAGAAGTGCGCGTCCGCCGTCACGGTCACGCCGTTTTCGGTCTGCTCGGTGTGGATCGCCGCGGCCGGGTCGTAGTGCTGTCCGTAACGGGCGCGTTCTGTTTCGATCTCCAGACGGGGGCAGGGGCTGCGGTGACGCGCTCGATCCGACGGAAGCTGCTGATTGAACGGCTCCCGGATCCGGTAATCCGCCGCGCCGCACGCGATCAGCGGCCCTGCCTTCTCGTGCCATAACAGGCTGATCGCGCCGCCTGAGGCGTGCGCGCCGGGCATGATGAAATGATCGTATCCGCTGACGACCGCGATCCACGGGCGCAGCGAGATGTGCAGCGCGTCCAGCTCCGGATGCCGGTCGATCGGGGGCGCCGTCTCCGCTGGGAGCGAAACGCGTTCGAAGTCGTACAGACCGCCGTTGAGCGAACCGGCCAGCGCCTTGGCGTGACAGAAGGTGTGATGCACGCAGGGCTTTTCCCCGTTTTTGTGATAGTCCGGGCCGCCGTAAAGAAGACCGTCATGGGTGCATCGCGCCAGAAGCGACGTATTGCGAAGCGCGGCCTCCGCGAAGACGGGGGTTTCCCGGCCGAGCGCGAAAAGCGCGTCCTGACAGCCGTCGGTCGTCCGGCTGCCCCAGTAGGTCCATTTGAACGCCCGCGAACCGGCGCTGTCGTCCCACGCGCCGTCCGGCAGCATCCATTTCAGGTTTTCTTCCCAGAGCGCGATACACCGGAAGCGCATTCGCTTGTCGCCCAGGGCAAGCGCGCAGCGGGTCAGCGCGGGGAGCGTCTCTTCCGCGTTGTAGCCGCCCGCGTCGATCGCGAAACAGCCTTTCGCGGTACGCGCGCCGAGCGGATGTCCCTCGCCGTAGACCAGCAGGTTTTGCGTCGTAAGATTGATGCAGAACGACGCCAGCCCCGCTGCAAAGCGAAGATAGGACGAGTTCTGAAAATACCTGCCCAGCAGCGCTGTCGCGCAGGCGGTCGCGGCGTAGTAGTTGAGATAGGCCTGGGTTTTCTGCGGCCGCAGATTCGCGTACAGCCATTCGCCCATGCGCCGCAGGCGCGTCTCCCACGCGTCCTTTTCGTCCTTCGTCAGGAGCGATCCGTGGTAAAACAGCGCGTCGTGCAGCGCGATCGCGGCGAACGCCGTGACGCCGCGCCAGTCGGATTTCGCGTCGTTTCGCACGCTGCCGTCAGGGCAGAGCATATTTTCGCCCCATCGGAAGAGCTTTTTTGCCGCGGTCAGATACGTCCGGTCACCGGTGCGCTCCGCCAGCGTGAGCAGCGGATACACCGCCTCATGGCAGCGGCCGTGGATCATCCCGCAGCAGGGACAGAGGATCCCGCCGTCGAGCGCCTTTTCATCCGGCATGTCGATTTGCAGCCGCGTCAGCGCGCCGCCCCACGTTTCGAGCAGCGCTGAAAGCGTTTTTTCGGTCTGTTTCGCGTCCTGCCGCATGATGAAGTCTCCTTTTGTTCTTTCCCGGATCTATTGTACTATGCCGAACCGCCTGTGTAAAGCGCGGAAATGATCAAAAAAGCATATTGATTTGTCTGCGGATCTGTGTTAGACTATGGCATATCAGAACGAAAGCGAGGCGAACGAGATGGCGAATGATCCGCGCATGGATCGAATACGTGCCGTTTCGTCTGCCTGTTGACTGTACCGCAAACAGAGATGCGTTCGGCACTTCCGTCATCCGGGAGCGCCGTTTTCTATTTCGGAGGGACTATGGAACTGGACAGGATCGACGCGGGACAGGCGTTTGACTTCGGGAAGACCGCGTCGGCGTACGCGGCATATCGGGATATCTATCCGCGGGAGCTGTACGACCGGCTGCGGGCGCTGGGCGTCGCGGCCGACGGCACCGCGTGGCTGGATCTGGGCACGGGTACGGGCGTGCTGCCGAAGAATCTGTACAATCCGCGGGCGCAGATCACCGGCGCGGATATCGCGGCGGAACAGATCCGCTTCGCGCGGGAGGAGGCTGCCCGAAACGGATGGAGGATCCGTTACATCGTGTCTCCCGCGGAAAAAACCGGTCTGCCCGACCACAGCTTTGATACGATCACGGCGGCGCAGTGCTTCTGGTACTTTGACCGGGAGGTCATGCGCGCCGAGCTCCGGCGGCTGCTCAGACCCGGCGGGACGTTCATCAAGATCGCGATGGACTGGGATCTCGACGACCCGATCGCCGCGGAAAGCGTTCGACTGGTCGGCAGGCATAATCCGAACTGGACGGGCGGCGGAGGGATCGGCGCCGATATTTACGACGACCTGTTTCCCGGCAGACAGACGGAAGCTTTCCGCGCCGCGCTGCCCTTTTCGCGGGAGCGCTGGCACGGCAGGATGTGCGCCTGCCGGGGGACGCTGGCCTCGATGGACGCGGAGACATTCCGGGCGTGGGAACGGGCGCATCTCGACTTTCTGGACCGCTGCCCGGAAAGCTTTACAGTAAAGCATAAGATTTATATTAGTTCCTTTATTCTGAACGAAAGCGAAAATAAGAACGTATGAAGCTTTTATTTTTGATCGGCGACGCGGCGGTCGGCAAAATGACCGTCGGGCAGGAGCTGATGAAGATCACCGACCTGCGGCTTTTTCACAATCATATGACGATCGAGCCGGTGCTGGAGATCTTCGGTTCGTTCAACGGAAAAGTGATTCATGAAATGCGCGAGCTGATCTTCCGGGAATTCGCCGCGTCCGACAACTACGGCATGATCTTCACTTATATATGGGCGTTCGACTGCCAATCGGATTGGGACTATATCGAGCACGTAAAGGATATTTTCCGTCCGTACGGAACCGAGTTTTATTATGCGGAGCTGATCGCGCCGCAGGAGATTCGTTTGCAGCGCAACAAATCGGAAAACCGTCTGCGGCATAAAGCGTCGAAACGGGATCTGGAAACGTCCGAGCAGCGCCTGCTGAACGACGATAAAAACTACCGCTGCGTGAGCTTTGAGGGCGAGATCCCGTTTGAGAATTATATCCGCATTGACAATTCCGAGCTTTCCGCCGCCGAAGCGGCTAAAGTGATAAAAGAGAGATTTTGTTTATGAGAATCATATTTACGGGCTTTGAACGGCTATGCGAAAAATACAATATCATCTTTGCCGCTCCCCTTTTAAAAGGATGGTCAGGCGATAAAAAATACATCCTCGAAAACAGCGACGGAGAAAGATACGTCCTTCGGTTATCGGATCACGGTTTATACGAAAAAAAGAAGCGTCAATTCGAGCTTCTTCAAAAAATCGAGCTGCTTGGACTCAACTGCTCCCGACCGGTCGAGTTCGGCGCAACTGCGGACGGCGTCGTCTACACGCTTTTGTCTTATCTGGAAGGCGAAGACGGCGAAACCGCGGTCGCGGCGCTTTCAGATCACGCGGCGTACCGGCTCGGCGTCGAAGCCGGGAAGTGTCTAAAGGAACTCCATTCCGTCGATATCCCGCCGCAGGAGCTGACATGGTGGGATCGTTATCTGGAAAAAATGCCGCGGAAGATCGCCGCGCTGAATGCCTGCGCATATAAGCTGCCGATGCAGGATATGGTTTTGGATTATTACGAAGCGCATTACGAGATCATGAAAGACCGCCCGCTCGTATTATGTCACGGCGATTATCACCTCGGGAATATGATCGTCCATAACGGAAAGATCGGGATCATCGACTTCGACAAAAACGGTATCGCCGACCCTTATGACGAGTTCAAACCGTTTTGCTGGAACGTGATGGTCAGCGCGTATTTTGAAACGGGACTGATCAACGGGTATTTCGATCACAGCGTTCCGGACGATTTCTGGAGAATACTGAAATTCTATACCGCCGAAAGCCTGATCT
>ONWP01000212.1 GCA_900321595.1 uncultured Eubacteriales bacterium | reverse complement strand
GTGATGAAGCCGGCCGTGTCGCAGGTCGGGTCGGTCGTCGCGGACGTGATCGACACCTCGGGCGCGATCGTATTCGTGCAGTTGTCGCACTTGAAGGTCGCCGCGCAGGTCCAGCCGTCCGCGGTCTCGCTCCAGGCGCTCCAGACCGGCGCGCCGGTGTAGACGTGGTCGGCCAGCGCCTTCGGCTCGTGACCGCTGATGAACTGTCCGCAGTCGCTGCAGTAAACGCCCGCCGTGTAGCCGGGAGTCGTACAGGTCGAATCCGTCGCGGTCACGTTCTCGGTGTGCACGTGATTCGTCCCGTCGACCTCGCCGTAATCGAACGTCTCGGTGCCTTTATAGCCGCAGACGCAGCTCTTGTAGTATTTCGCGGGCGCGTTACAGGTCGCGTCGCTCGCCTTGTAATCGTCGCTTGCGATCTCCTGATCAAAGACGTGCTCGTTCACGAAGTACAGCGCCTGGACAACGGTGTCCTCCGTGATGTTCGTGTAGTCGGTCCAGCCCTTGAAGACGAAGTGGTTCGTTTCGTCGAAGAAGTCGCGGGGCGGCTCCGGCGGCGTCGCGTCCTGGCCGTACGCCACGGTCTGCTCGTCGCCGACCTGCAAATCGTCCTGATCCCGGAATACGACGGTAAAGGTCTTGATCGCCCACTTCGCGTACAGATCGCTGTTCGCCGTCGGCGTGTAAGCACCGGTGACCTTCTGCGTCAGGGCTTCGTCGGTGTACCAGCCCTCGAAGTCATAGCCCTCGCGCTCGAGGTCCGTCAGCGTGAGGCTGCCGGCCGTCCACTTCGCGTACAGCGTGACGACCGCGCCGTCGTCAGCCGCCAGGTTGTTCACCTGCGCCTTGTCGTCATAGACCTTCGCGCCGCCGGCGCTCTTCGCCCAGCCGTTGAAGGTCGAGCGAACGATCTCGTTCCGATCCGCCGTCACGCCGTCGTTGTAATGGAGCTTGACCGTGAACTCGCGGAAGAACCCGACCGCGGGCAGATCCTTCGGGATGTCGTAGGTCATCGGCAGGTCTTCCATCGAGCCGTAGTTCATACCGTTGCGGTCGAACCGGATCGTATACCTGTTCGGCGTCCAGGTCATATTGAAGGTCTTGGTGACGTCGATCTTGGTCACGTCGTCAAGGTGCTGCTCCACGGTAAACGTGTCGGAGGGAGCCGTGACGCCGCAGGTGAAGTACGTGTTCCGGCCGATCAGCTTGTTCATGTCGTCCGACAGGAACCAAAAGCCCGGGGTATAGCCCGTGCGGGTCGGAGCGGGCGTATAGCAGGACGCGCCGTAAGAGCCGTTGAAATAGGCGTTCGTGCCGCTGGGCGCGTCCACGAACCAAACCGTGAAATAGAACATGTCACGGTACCACTGCATGATCGGGTAATAGTAAGTCGTACCGCCGATCTTCACGCCCCAGGTGTTCTTGCAGTAGTTTGACGAAAAACCGGACGATGCTTTCAGATTCGCGTCGCTGATGGCCGTTCCCTGTACGGTTCCCATCCCGACGCCGCTGTCATAATACACGTTGTTGCCGACGTTGCCGCCGTAGGCGATGATCGCGAAGGGTCTGACGCCGGAAACAGCGCCCGCGTTGTAGGAATTCGTGATGTAGTAGGACGTATTGCCGTCCCGGATCTTGCCGATCAGACCGCCGTCGTCGCGGCCGCCGGAGACCTGGCCCCAGTTGTAGCAGTCCGTCATATTCGGGTTGTCGTTGCTGCTGCCGCTCAGATCGCTGGTGTGGCCGACGATGCCGCCGTGCGCGCCGTTATCGGTGTGGTTGTAGGTCTCGATGGAGCCCGCGTTCCAGCAGCGTCTGATAAAGGAGTGATGATTGGTGTGACCGAGGATGCCGCCGGCGTCGTTATAGGCCTTGATCGTGCCGACGTTCCAGCACGTCTCGATGGTCGGCTGAGAATTGCCGCCGTAGCCGTAGATGCCGCCCGCGCTGTCGTTTGTCGACGTCACGTCGCCGCTGTTGCCGCATTTCGAGAACTCGTGCGGCGCGGCGTTGCCGTAGCCCAGGATGCCGCCGACGGAGTTCTTGCCCTGTACCGCGCCGGAGTTAAAGCAGTTTTTAAAGACCTGCTTGTCATCCTCGACCTCGCCGAGGATGCCGCCCGCGTTGTCGTTCGGGCAGGTCACGCTGCCGTAGTTGTAGTTGATCCTCCAGGTGCCAAAGCCGCTGTTGCTGCCGACGATGCCGCCCGCGTCCTCTCTGCCGTAGACGGCGCCGCGGTTGACGTTTTCTTCAAAGATATGCTCGCCGTCCGTGTCGATCATGCCCGCGATGCCGCCGGCGACCTTCGCGCGGGACTCGATGTATCCGCTGTTGGAGCAGTTCGTGATCGTCATCACCTTATCCTGGCTCTTCGAGCCGAAGTAGCCGAAGATGCCGCCCGCGCAGGCGTCCGTGGAGATCTTGCCGGTGTTGGAGCAGTTCGTGAACGAGGATTCATCATCCTCGATCCAGCCCGCAATGCCGCCCGCGTCGCTGTAGCCCGCGTAGACCTCGCCGGAGTTGGAGCAGCCGTCCGCGATCACGCTGCCCTTGCTGTGGCCGACAAGACCCGCGGCGCGGTTGTTGTTCGCGTAGATCCGCGCGGCGTTGGAGCAGTCCGTGAAACGGATCGTGCTGTTCGAGTCGAACTCGCCGACGATGCCGCCGACATAGTTGTAGCCGAAGATCTCGCCGCTTTTGATTTTGATGTTCTTGAACGTCAGATTGCCGCCGCCCCAGCCGACCAGCGCCGCGAAGCCGTTTTTCTTGTTGCTGTCGCTGTTGTCGTCGACGAGTACGTTTTCAAAATAGACGTTGCGGAACGTCGCGTTCTCCGCGGAGCGGAACAGGCCGACGCGGTGATCGCTGTTGTGGATCTGGAAATTGTAGATCGTGTGATTCTGCCCGTCGAACGTGCCTTTGAAGTAATTGTCCCGGGAGTAGTAGACGTTCTTGCCGCCGGAAATGTTGCCGAAATCGATGCTGTTGAAATCGACGTCGACGTCAAGGTAGATCGTCTGTCCCTCGTAGGACGTGCCGGTTCCGGCATTGTTGATAAACTGCGCGAAACCCTTCGCGGACGTGATGTGGTTGTTTGAGAAACCGCTTCCGTCCCAGGTTCCGTCCCAGACGTCCGCCGCGCTCGCCGTGAGCGTGAGCCCCCCGAAGACCGAGAGGACCATCAGCACGGACAGCAGCACGCTGAGCGCTTTCCTGAATGATCTTTGCATGAAATGACCTCCTGTTCGTCATAAGACAAAACGTATAAGATTACAATTATATTGTATCGCTTTCTTCGCCATTTTCCAACGTGTCTTTATAGATAAAAAAAAGGCGCCGCATTTGTGCAAAAGCACGAACGCGGCGCGATGTAAAGACAGCGTTTTCCGGCATCGATCAGAACGTATGCGTTCCCGCCGCGAGGGTTTTCCGCGTGCCGTCTGGCAGGCGGAGGTCGGCGGTGCAGCCCGGGGGGATCGAGATCTCGCACGACCAGCCGTTTTCCGTCTTCTTCCAGCCGGACTTCACGAGCCCGAAGACGCTTTTGTATTCGGCGTTCGCAAAGGTGAAGCGGCCGCCGGGCCTGGGCGCGATGACGAAATGATTCTCGCCCGCCACGCGGATGCCGCACATCTCCCGAAACAGCCATTCCACGACGGCGCCCTTGGAATAGTGGTCGAGGCTGCCGATGCCGCCGGAGGCGGAATGCGGCCCTTCCCACGCTTCCCAGATCGTGTTCGCGCCGGCCTTCGGCATGGAGAGCCAGCCGGGCTTTTCCTCGTTTTCCAGCAGACGGTAGGCGTATTCGATATCCATGTCCTCAAGGACGTAGAGGATGAGCGGCGTGGAGAGGAAGCCCGTGCCGAGCCGCCAGCCGTAGTTGTCCAGCGCCGCGATCAAACGCTTTTTAGCGTAATCGGTTTGTTTTTCGTCCAGTAAATTAAGATACAGCGGGCGTACAAGCTTTGCCTGCCGGTCGGTGTCGAGGGAGTGCCGCTTCGTTCCGACGAGCGCCCGGTAACCCGACCGCGCCTTCCCGGCGCAGGCGAGATACCGTTCCCGGTCCTCCGGCCTGTCCAGGACGTCCGCGATCTGAGCCATGACCTCCATGAGCCACACGATGTACGCCGTGGTCTCCTCGGGGTGCGGCGAGACGAAATCGGCGACCGAGAAGGGCTTCACGTCCGCGGGCTCCGCCCATTCGCCGTAGCTCTGCCCGTAGTTGGAGATGTTACGGGCGTTTTTGCGCCCGACGCCGGCCGGCTTCGCCGTGGGATACCGCCTGCCGAGCGTCGAGATCTTGTAATCCGCGTAGCGCCGCATCCGGTCGTAGAAGTCCCGCAGCACGGTCTCGTCGCCGTACTGCCGCCAGAGCCGGTACGGGATGAACACACCGGCGTCCGACCATCCCGCGGAGCCGTCCATGGGGCGCATATAGAAGTCGACGCCGCCGACGGGCGCGATCTGGGTGAAGCAGCCGTTTTTGTGCTGCGCGTCGCAGATATCCCGCTCGAATTTGCGCGCGAAGGGCATGTAATTGAACAGATAGCTCGCCGTGTCGACGAAAATCTGCGCGTCGCCCAGCCAGCCGTGGCGCTCCCGCGTGGGGCAGTCGGTGGGCAGGTCGGCGCTGTTATTGCGCGCGGACCAGCGCGTCGCGTCCACGAAGCGGTCCAGCAGTTCATCGGAGGAGCGGAACACGCCGGTCTCCTCCAGATCGGAGCGCACCGCGACCGCCGTGAAGTCCTCCGCGCGAAGGTCGATATCCGTGTCGATCTCCGCGTACTGAAAGCCGAAGATCGCGAAGGTCGTCTTGTAGTCGTTCACGCCCTCCCTGCAGGTGTATTCGATCTTCTGCAGGGGCGTCGTCTTCCGCCGGTTGACGCACTGGATGTTCCGCAGCGTCAGCTCGCCGTTCTCGAGCAGCTCGCCGAAGCGGATCGAGAGCCTCTGCCCTTCCCCGGCGTTCACGCGGAACGACACGTACCCGGCGATGTTCTGCCCGAAGTCGATGAGCCGTTTGCCGGACGGCGTGACGGTCATTGTCCCCCGGAACGTCTCCTTTTCCGCGATCGGGACGTTGTTCGAGGCGGTCGGCGCGACCGGGTGGGAGGTCTCCCGCGCGCGCCCCGCATACGACGGCGTCATGCGCGCGTCGACGATCTCGCCGTCCTTGTTGTCCGCGAAGCGGATCGGGCCGTCATTCGACCAGCGCCAGCTCCCGTCCGTGACGACGCGGCCCTTTGTGCCGTCCCCGTATTCGAGCTCCAGCTGCGCGAGCAGCTTTGTCTCGGTCCCGTACTGATGCGTCAATCCCCACGCGCCGCAGGAGCCGCGGTACCAGCCGTCGGCCAGCTGCACCGTGAGCGTGTTTTCTGCCCGCAGCAGCTCCGTCACGTCATAGGTCTGATACTGGACCCGTTTTCTGTAGTCGGTGATCCCCGGCGCCAGCGGCATGGAGACGCGCACGCCGTTGAGAACGGCCTCGTACAGCCCGCAGGCGGTGATATAGAGCCGGGCTTTCGCGACGGGCTTCCCGACGGAAAACGTCTTTTTGAAGCAGTCGACAGGATAACGCTTTTTTTTGTTTACCCGATAATCTCCGGCGATCCACGTCGCCTGCCACGCGTCGAGCCCGTACTCGAAGAAGGCCGGCTCGCTCCACGGTCCCGCCTCGCCGTTCTCGTCCCAGAGCATGACCCGGTACGCGACCCGTTCGCCGGACGCGAGGTGAAGCGGATAAGCGGCGCGCATGGAGCCGCTTTCCACCTTTCCGCTGTCCCATTTATCCGATTTGACGCGGTAGGCGGTCTGCGTCACGCCTCCTTCGCAGTTCCAGAAGACGCGGGGATTCTGAAGATCGATCCCGATCGGATCCTTCAGATATTCGCACTTCAGATCAATCGCCTTCATCGTCCGTGACGCCCTTTCTCGCCTTGATCTCGGCCTGCTCCCGGGGCAGCTCCTTCTCCACGTTGAGGAAGAACAGGATGACCGCGAGCGCGGCGCCCGTGAAGACCTCAAGACCGACGAACGCGAAGGTGATGACCCGCGTCACGGCGGAGGGCTGCTGCAGCGCGACCGTCAGAATGCCGTCCGATGCGGGCTTCAGATTCTCAAGCGCGACCTGCGCCGTCCAGCCGTTCTGCGTCAGCTTCGCCGCGGCGTCCGCGACGCCGTTCGCCGTGATCGGCGCGAGGTAGCCGGCCCCGGCCAGCAGCCAGTTGAACACGCCGGTCATGATGCCCACCATCGCGACGGCGATGATATTGTAGATCGACATAGCCGCGCCGTCCATGCGCAGGTCCTTTTTCCACTCCAGATGATCCAGACAGTCGGCGAACAGCGCCATGAACACGTAGGCGCACGGGAGACCGCCGATATTCTTGATGAACTGCCCGATCAGCACGATCACGAGGTTGCGGGGGAAGATCCAGCAGATCAGCGACCCGACCGCGTAGAGGATGAAGCCGATCATGGTCACGTTGCGCTTGCCGAACCGCTTCGCCAGCGGCCAGACCGCGAAGATGCCGATGCCCATCGGGACGCCGCCGATGACGGAGACCAGCATCTGCGTGATCCCGTCGTTATAAGTGCCCAGCACGTAGTTGCAGTAATAGACGAGGCCGAGGTTCTTGAGCGTGACGCCGACGGTGTAGACGAAAAAATAGACGTACATCAGGATCATGTACTTATCCGTGAAAAGGATCTTCAGCTGCCGGAAAAACGACAGCTTGGTCTCCTCGCCGGCGCCCTCGGATTCTTCGGTGACGCGCTCCCGGGTGAAGAAGTACTCCATCAGCGTCAGCG
>ONWP01000074.1 GCA_900321595.1 uncultured Eubacteriales bacterium | reverse complement strand
GTGCTGCAGCGGCGACCTGGCGGATCTGAAGGTGCGCTCCATCGACGTGGAGGCGTGGAGCCCCCGCCAGCAGAAGTATTTCGAGGTCGGCTCCTGCTCGAACCTCGGCGACGCGCAGGCCAGGAGACTGGCGATCCGCGTGAAGGCCGAGGACGGCACGAAGTACCTCGCGCACACCCTCAACAACACCGTCGTCGCGCCCCCGCGCATGCTCATCGCGTTCCTGGAAAACAACCTGAACGCCGACGGCACCGTCAGCATCCCCGAGGCGCTCAGACCCTACATGGGCGGCAAGGAAAAGCTCATCCCCTCCTGCTGACCCAGAAGCAGAAAAGCAAAGCCGCCGCTCTTCCCGTCGGAGGAGCGGCGTTTGTTTGCGCGGATGAAAAAACAGACGCCCGGCGAGGACGTCCGCATTTTGTTTTTTATCTGTCTTCTCCGGCGCTTCGCCTGTTTTCGCGCGACGCGGCGGCCGCCGCTTTTTTCGCGTCCCGGATCAGCGCCTCCGCTTCCGCCCGCCGCTGTTTTGACAGCGCGCGCAGCGGCGCCAGGTACGCGGGCGACTCTGCCCGGAGCCGCTCCCGGTACGCCTCGCTCCCGGTATACGCGAGATAAACGCAGACCGCGGCGATCACACAGACGACCGCGCCGAGGATGAGCCAAAGCATCTCAGTAGAACGTGGCGACCACTTCTTCAGGCGCCGCCGCCGGTTCCACGCGGTCGAGGGTCAGGATCGGCCCCTTGCCGCCGTAAATGCGGCTGAACCGGTAATGCACGGAGCCCTGCGCCGTGACCCATTGCCCGTTGGATACCCCCGCGACCGGCTGTCCCTTCGACAGCAGGCCGCAGTAGGTGATGTCCTCCACACAGCAGGTCATGACGTGACGGCCCACGATAATAAAGCCGTCGGGCAGCTTCGGGTTGACGGCCGCGACGCCTTTAAAGCGGATGGTCTTGCCCTCGTACGTCCGGGGATTGTCAAACATATCCCGGTACAGCAGCGCGTAATCCCGGTCCGCGACGTCGATGACCGGCGCGTTCACGTCGAAGGGCAGCGGATCCTCGATCTCGTCGAACTCGGTCTGCCCGTCCTCGTATTCATAGACGATATCCACCATGCGGGAGACGCCGCGCACGATCTTGTGCAGCGCCATCTTATCCTGATCGCGCTTCACGCGGTTGAAGGCGATCATCTGGCACATGGACAGCTTGTCCACGACGAGCTGCCGCATATTCGCGTTGTAGGTGACGAACGTCGACGCGTCCGCGATGAACAGCAGCTGGTATACCGCCCAGTCCTCGGGCATGGCCTCGAAGAACGGCTGCAGCAGCCACATCCCGTTGTACTCGACCACGACGCGCTCCGCGCGGATCTCCCGGCACCACTGCGCCAGGAGCTGTTCGTCGAGCATCGCGGGATCGTCGATCACCTTCTGATGGACGTTCCGCCCCCAGAACTTGTCCGGGTTGTATTCCTCTTCCCCTTCTTCACAGACAAGCAGCAGCGTCTTTTCCCCGGTGTTAAAGCGCTTGTCCTCCAGCGTGGACTGAATGAAGGCGGTCTTGCCGGCCTCCAGAAAGCCCGTGAACATATAGACGGGGATCTCCTTCTGCTTTGCCATGGATCAGACCCCGAACAGCGCGCGGATGCTGTCCTCTTTGAGCTTGGAGCCGATCACGCAGACACGGCCGGTGACGCCCGCCGCGCCGGCGCGGATATTCTCCTCGCCCGGCACGTAATCGAAGTGGATCCAGCTGCCGTCGGCGTTTTCCACGATGCCCTTGGCGCGCAGGATGATGCCGTAGCTGCCGGTGTCCTCCAGCTCCTCCAGGATCTCATGCAGGCGCTCCGGCGTGAACTTCTCCGTCGTCTCGACGCCCCAGCTGGTGAACACCTCGTCGGCGTCATGATGGTGGTGATGGTGATGATCATGTCCGCAGTGGCACTCCTCGCCGTCCTCGTGGTGATGGTGGTGCTCGTGCTCGTCGTCGTCATCGTCATCGTGGTCGTGATGATGGTGGTGATGCTCATGCGCGTCGTCATCGTCGTCGTGATCGTGATGATGATGGTGCTC
>ONWP01000106.1 GCA_900321595.1 uncultured Eubacteriales bacterium | reverse complement strand
GCTATCCCTCCATAGTTTCCTATAACGTTATTATAAGGGAGAAAACGCAAGAAATCAATTATGAGCAAACAGACTGTTCGATCGACCATTCGCCTCAATCAGTATGCTATAATTCTCGTCTAATTGGGGGAACCAATTCGATTAACGGAAACGACGCTTTACGGAAAGCAATGAAAAAGTCCTCGCTCGATGCCTTGCTTTTAGACAAGGGTTCGAGTAAGGACTTTTTGGTGGACCTGAAGGGATTCGAACCCTCGACCTCTCGGATGCGAACCGAACGCTCTCCCAACTGAGCTACAGGCCCAAGTGCTTGCATATTATACCCCCGATCCCGGCGTTTGTCAATAGAAAATCAGAAAAGTTTCTGAATTTTCTTTCGAGATCGGGGGCGTTGCCGGTTTATTTCGACGCAGCTTCCAGCACGGACGGTTCCCAGGTGGCGCTGCCGTACCAGTCAAACGTATGTTTTCTGGTCTCGGTCATGCGCATCGTGCAGATCACGGGACCGAGCGCTTCAAACGGGCCGACCATCGACAGATCCGCCGTCACGTCAGAAATGACGGTATACGTCACGCTCTCCACGCGGCCGGTGGACACGAAGCCGCCGTCCTCGTGCTTCTCGAGCTCCACGACCATCTCGATCCGGGAGTAGACGGCGTCCACATTGTTGTCCGGGTTTTCCGGATCGTTCACGGGATCGATCTCCACGTAATCCTTGTGGTAGCTGTTGACGACGCAGTACTCGCCGGACTGCTTGTTGATCGCATCGATCACCTTCGCGGGCTCTCTGGCGTCATAGACCTTGTCGATCGCGCTCGCGGCGCCGTGCAGCGTGATAAAGATATTCAGATGCGTTCCGTCGATCTCCAGATCCGCGTGCTTCACATCCGCGGCGTGCAGCGCCAGCGCGTCCGCGCCGACGGGAGCGATCACGTTCTTCGCGCTCGCCGTCATGTCGCCGAACTGCACCGTCGGCACGCTCAGATCAAGCCCGTCCAGGATCCTGTCGCGGATCTTTCCGGCAGATTTCTGCATCGTTTTCAGAGAATCGTCCTCCACGGGCTCGCCGCTGTCAGAGGGCTTCAGCAGCCGGATGTCGTACACGTCCAGGCTGTCCTCCGTCAGGATGCCGGGTTTCGTCTCAGGCGTAAACGCGCCGTCGTTTTTAAGCGCCGTCATCAGCTCGTTGTAATAGGCGATGATCTCCCCTTCCGTGACAGGAAGTCTGTCCGTCCTGGGCATATCCGCCCGCGTCACGTCGCTGAGGTCGTCCTCGGATACGTCGAAAATACTGCATCCGGTCAGATTCAGCAGCATCGTCAGAGCCAGCGCAAGCGCCGTGATCAGCGTCACCGTTTTACGCATCAATGTCGTCCCCTTTCCGTCAAATGGGTCTTATGCCTCGTCGAACATGCAGCACAGCTCGACGGCCGTGTGCAGCGCCTGCTCCACGCTCTTGGGCTGCAGGAGCTTCAGCTCGTCGCCGCGCGTGCGGTAATACTTGCAGTCGCCCGGCGCGTAGATCGTCACCGTGTCGAAGCCGCGTTTCGCGCCGGCGGCCGCCTCGGAAACGCCCAGCGTATACTTTTCGTGCAGGACCGGCACCTCCGCCGCTTCCGCAGCCTGCCGCGCCATCGCCGCCATCGAACCGGTCAGATTGACGCCGCGCGGATCGCAGAGGGAGTCGAACGCGACGACCAGCGTCTTCGCGTCGCTCTTCGCCTCGGAAAAATACGCCTTCGCGCCGGCGCATCCCGCGTACCGGCCGTCGGCCAGAACGCAGACGACCTCTGTGTTCTCAAAGCGCACGTTGTTGTCGCCGAGGAACTTGAGGACGGCAGCGCCGGTCAGCGCGCCGGTCAGGTTGGAGATCACGCCGGGAGACGGCTGTTTCGCGTTCTCGAAGACAAACAGCGCCGCGGCGCAGGGCAGGAACGCGAACATGATCCAGCGGTACCACTCGCCGGGCGCGAACAAGGCCTTTTCGCCGGAAACGAGCGCGACCGCGCCGAGCGCGGCGCCGGCGACAAAGCCGATCAGTGCATAGATCCCGATCACGGAAGAGCCCTTGGGCCCGAGGATCTCATTCCAGCGCAGCTCGCGCGAGGAATCAAGACCGCCGATGAAGATCACGCGTTTTTTCACGTCGCCGGCGGCTGCACGCGTCAGCACCGTGTCCTCGCCTTCTCGCGCTTTGCCGAGGAAGGAAAACACGTTGACGTGCGCGAACCGGCCGAGACAGGTCAAAAGCGCGCCGACGCAGCTCACGGCAATCGCGGGGATCGCCTGGCCGAGGAACAGCAGCAGGCACACGACGATCAGCAGCGCGCCCAGCACGGCGCAGTCGCCGGTCTCCGCCTTTTCGCGCAGCGCGACGCGCACGGTCTTCTTCTCATCCGCGCTGTTTTCGATCTGCGGCAGCACGATCTGCGCGCCGGTGCGCACCGTCTCGCCGCCGGCGGGTCTGGGACCCACGTCTCTCGCGATCTTTTTGACGTTCCACGTCACGAAATTGGTGCATTCACGGACCTTCGGCAGATAAGCCGGTCCGAGATCTTTTGGTTTCATTCGCCTATACTCTCCCTCTGTCAGCCGACCTTATTCAGGTATTCCTCCAGGCACAGTCCGCTGTCGCGGATCGCCGCGGCGTTCTCAACGCCGACGAAACGCCAGTGCCACGGTTCAAATTTGACGCCGGTGATATCGACCTTATTCTCCGGATACCGCAGGATGAAGCCGTAGTTCGCCGCGTTCGCGCTCAGCCAGGCGTAAGCCTCGGTATTCTCGAAGTGTACGGACGAATCGGCGCAGATGATATCCATACAGATGCCGATGTTGTGCTCGCTCGAGCCGGCCGGCATACGCCGGCGGGAGGCCAGCTCCTCCGCCTCTTCGCGGCCGTAGCCCTCGTTCATATAATCGTAGACAAACTCATCAAACAGCTCGACCTGCTCGTCATAGCTCCTGTAGCCGGAGCAGGGCCACAGACTGATGCCGTCCTCTTTCGCGGCGGCGTACATTTTATCGTACCAGACGGCGGCGCGCTCGTCCATCAGCTCGCCGGAGCCGGCGACGTAGACCAGATTGATGGTTTTATCCGCCTGCGAGTCGACGCGGTACCGCTTGTTGAGCAGGATCATCTGCCAGGACGCGGTATCCGCCGGGAAGTCGATCAGCGTCGCGCCGGAGCCGCTGCTCGCGGGCGGGGCGGCAGTCGCCGCCTGCGTCGCGGGCGCGGGCGACGCGGTCGTGGCCGCGCGCGTTGTGGTCGTGTTCGGCGTGATCGTCTGTTTGGACCAGTTGTCGCTGCGCGGTTCCGGTCTGTAGTATGTGGAAGGCGCGGCTGTGTTGTACAAGGCGGAGTACTCCTCCGTGACGGGGGATCCCGCACGCTTGCTCTTGCCCGCGCGAACCGCGAAGACCACGCAGACGACGGCGGCCAGGAACAGGATCACCGCCGGGATGATCATCTTTTTAAAGAGAGCGTCGTTTTGTTGTTTATCCATCAGCCATGCAGTCCTTTCCGGTTATGCGTCGACCGCCTCGGGCAGCTTGAACGTCTCCAGCCGCGCGGAAACGCGCAGGATCGTTCTGGCGTCTCTGGCGATGACGTCGCCGCTGTAGTCAGCGTCCGCTGTCAGGAGGATCTCCTGTGTCAGCGGCTCCAGTCGGGCGGAAACGCGCAGCGCGGTGCGCGCGTCGCCTGCCGTGATCCGCTTGTCGCCGTTGAGATCGCCCAGGATGAGGCTGACCTGATCCGCCGTGGATTCATGCGTCTGACCGCAGACCGCGCAGCGGTTGACGACCGCCGCGTTCGCGCCGCCGACGACCGGATCCGTCGCGATCCAGGCGCCGATGTATGTGTGCGCCGTCGCGGGCGTCTGCGTAGGCGCGATGAGCGTCTTGCCGCACACCGCGCACACAACGCCGCCGGCGGAACCGGGCGCGGTGCAGGTCGCGGGAACGTCCGTCATGGGAACAGGCTGATGCTCGAGCATGGCGAGCGCCTCCGTCTGCGTCTCGCCGCAGCGGGCGCAGGTTCTGGTCAGAACGCCGGGCTCCGCGCAGGTGGCCGCCTTCGTGACGACGCCGTCGTCCCACTGATGACCGAGCGCCCAAATGACCTCGCCGGGGCTGAGCGTCTCTCCGCAGACCGAGCAGACCGTGCTTTCACCGGCGCCGTCTTCGGTGCAGGTGGCGGGCGTTCCCGGTATGACGATCTCCTGATGCGCCGTCTTCGGGAGCTCGACCGTCGCCGTGTAGCCGCAGACCGCGCAGTCGATCTTCTTTTGCCCCGCGCTCGCGCAGGTCGCTTCCGTGACAACCGTCTCGGTCAGCGTATGCGCCTGCGTTTCAATATGGCTCGCGTCACGCTTGCAGACGCGGCTGTGCGTATTTTCATCCGTCGGCGCGAAATCGCCCCAGTCGTGGCCGAGCGCCGGGATGACCTCGGTCTGCACCTCGTCGCAGCCGGAGCAGGTGATCGTCAGGACGCCGTCCTCGGTGCAGGTGGGCGGCGTGGTTACGACACCGTCGTTCCAGACGTGGGTATGTCCCGGATCCGGCAGCTTTTTGATGATCTCCTCGTCGATCCGGCCGCACCGGGCGCACATACGCCTGCGCAGTCCGGTCTCCTCGACCGTGGGCTCCTTCACGACGGTCCACTCACTCCACGCGTGACCGAGAGCGGGGATCGTCTCCTGCGCCTTGAGCGTCTCGCCGCAGACGGCGCACTTCTCGCCGTCCGTCAGACCGTCGTCGACGCAGGTCGCCGCTTTGCCGGGAACCGTCTCGGGCGTGTGCGGGATCTGCGGGATCGTCTTCGGCGCCGTGAGGATCTCGCCGCAGACAGCGCAAATCTCGCTGTCAGTCATGCCGGCCTCGGTGCAGGTCGCCGCCTTGCCCGGAACCGTCTGAGGCGTGTGCGGAACCGGCGGGATCGTCTTCTGCGCGGTCAGGATCTCGCCGCAGACAGAGCAGACGCTGCCGGCGGTCAGACCGGGCTCGGTGCAGGTGGCCGCCTTGCCCGGAAGCGTTTCGGGCGTGTGGCCCGCCGGCGGGACCGTCTTCGGAGCCGTCAGGATCTCGCCGCAGACGGAACACCGCTCGCCCGCGGTCAGGCCGGCTTCGGTGCAGGTGGGGGGGACCGCCGGAACCGTCTCGGGGCTGTGACCCGTCGCCGGGACGACGGCGCCGGAAGAAAGCTTCTTGCCGCAGTCGTCGCAGTAGGTGTCGCCGGAGAAGCCGTCCGTGACGCAGGTGACGGGCACCTCATTCATCAGGGTGGTATTCGCGTGATTCGTCGGATCGACGGGTGAGATGCGCCCGTCCGTGCAGATCATGCCGCAGACAGAGCAGATCACGCGGCCGGTCACGCCGTACTGCGAGCAGGTCGCCGGACGATCGCCGGAGGCCGCCTGGAACGCGTGATCGGTCAGGTGCTCCTTCCAGACCTTGCCGTCGGGCAGGAAGGACACGACCTTGCCGTCGGCGGTCATGCTCTTGGAGCCGGAGACGAGCTTGCCATCCGCGCCGAAGAGGTAAAAGCTGCCGTCGATGGTCTGATGGGTCGTCGCCATCAGGTTGTTCTCGCCGAAGTAGTAGACCTCGCCGTCGATGACCTTCCAGCCCCTGGCGTATGCGCCGGAGGACGTGACGTAGGTCTTGCCGCCGGGCAGCTGTAGCCAGTTGTTCGCTGGCGCTTTGCCGCTCGTAAGCCTGCCGTTCGCGGCAAAGGTGTATTCCTTGCCGTCAATGATCTTCGCGCCCGTCACCATAAAGGTGTCGCCGGGATCGAAGTAGTAATAGCCGCCGTCCAGATACGCCCAGCCGCTGGCGCGCTGATTGTTGCCGATGGCGTAGGCTTTTCCGCCGGACAGGGTGATCCAGGAGCCCTTGACCAGCTTGCCGTCCTTATCGAACTCATAGCTGTATTCCAGCGAGCCGTCAGAGTTGCGCAGCAGATAATACTTGCCCTCCTTGCTCACGTTGGTTGCCGCCGGGAAGCCGTCCTTCTCGTTGCCGTGGAGCCGGTCGAAGTAGTACCAGCTGCCGTCAATGTTGTACCAGTTTCTCTGCGCCACGCCGGCGATGAGATACCGGTTATGGTAGCCCTTCGGATTGCCGCCCGGGAAGTGCTGCGAGTAGTGGGTATAGGCGCCCTTGTTGTATCTCCCAAGCGCGCCGCGGATCAGCACGCCGTTGTCGTCGAAGGTATAGGTCTTCGTGTTGGAATAGGTCACGTATTCCGTCTTGCGCACGCCGTTGTCGTTGTAGGAATGCTCCCAGAGATTCGTCGACTTGAGCGTCTGCTGACCGGTGACCGGCAGACCGTCGGTGCCCAGATAGTACTGGCTG
>ONWP01000167.1 GCA_900321595.1 uncultured Eubacteriales bacterium | reverse complement strand
TGCCGGCTTGCGTTTTTCTGCTGAGCGGACTGACGCTGCGGCACTGGCTGCTTGCCGCTTTTGCCGTGCTGTTCGCCGCCGGACATATTTACGTTACGAAACAGAACGCGGAAGCGTCCGGTGAACAGGGCGCCGCAGGCGTATCAGAGCCTGACGCGCAATTATGAGAATATGTACAGACGGACGCGGGAAAACTACGTGATCCGCATCATCAGCGATACGCCTGTCGACGAGGCGCACGTCCGGGACGCGCCGACGCGCGACGCCTTTATGAAGGATCTGCTGGACGCGATCGGGAAGGCGATGCGCTGATTATCGCGCGCAGAAAGGAGACGCCCCATGGAAAAGACCATATGGCTCTGCGTCATGATCCCGCTCGCAGCGCTCTTCACCGGGCTCGGCATATTCGCATGGCGGCGAAAGAAGCCCATGTGGTTCTGGTCGGGCTCTGAGGTCGATGAACGGGAGCTCACGGACGTGCCGGCCTACAACCGGGCCAACGGCATAATGTGGCTCGCCTTCTCCGGCGTCTTCTGGCTCTGCGCGATCCTCGGTTTTTTCAGCGTCTCCGCCGCGGGCGCCGCTGTCGCCGTCGGGACGATCGGAGGCATCCCGGTGCTGGTCCTCGTCTACCGGCACATCTACAACAAATACAAGCGCAAATAAAACGCCGATCAGGCCGAAAGGCATGACGATAAATAAAAAAAAGGAGCGTACTGTTTGAAAACGTACCACACGCCGGAGACCCGTTTTTGACCGGGAGGTCATCAGTCGGGCGACGGACCTCCCGCCGGAAGGCAATTGCGGTCAACAATTTTCAGGAGGGTAAACAATGGATCGAAATGACTGTATCATTCGTTTGGAAAAGGAAGACGATCACCGTGCGGTCGAGTCTCTCGTCCGGGAAGCGTTCTGGAACGTGTACCGGCCGGGCTGCAGCGAGCACTACGTGCTCCACGTGCTCCGGGACGATCCGGCCTTTGTGAAAGAGCTGGACCTCGTCATGGAAAAGGACGGCCGGCTGATCGGGCAGAACATGTTCATGCGCACGGTCATACAAGCGGACGACGGCCGGACGATCCCCGTGCTGACGATGGGCCCCATCTGCATTACGCCGGATCTCAAGCGCCGGGGCTTCGGCAGACTGCTGCTGGACGAATCGCTCGCGCGCGCGTCCGGAACGGGCTTCGGCGCGGTCCTGTTCGAGGGGAATATCGGGTTCTACGGCGGCAGCGGCTTCGATTACGCGCGGCGCTTCGGCATCCGCTATCACGACCTGCCGGCAGGCGCGGACGACTCGTTTTTCCTGTGCCGGGAGCTGATCCCGGGGTATCTGGACGGCGTCACGGGCGTCTATCAGACGCCGCCGGGCTATTACGTGGACGATGCGGACGTGGACGCGTTCGACCGGGGATTCCCGCCGAAGGAAAAGCGGAAGCTGCCGGGACAGATTTTCTGAATGAAGGACCCTGAACGCGTTTGACGCAAAGGGGAGGGGCTGCCTCACGCGAGACAGCCCCGTTTTTTTATTCGCCGATCACATTCTCCCGAACAGGTGCGCGAAGAAGTAGAAGATCTTGTGGAAGAAGCCGACGATCTTCTGCCAGAAGCCCTCGGAGTGATCCTCGCCGCAGTACTTGCAGACGGATGTCTCCGCCGAGCCGCCGGGCGTCGATTTGAACGGGATGCCGGTCTCCTTGCATTCGGCCTTCACGGCCTTGCCGGGGGCGGTCACGGTCAGCCACTGATAGGCGGCATAGCCCACCGGGGGACGCTGTCCCGTCGGCAGGGTGTCGAGCCGGTCGGTGATGTCGGCGCGCTCGAACGGCTCGTTCATGATCGCCTCCAGCTCGCCGTCGACGACCGCCTCGTCCCCGTCGATCGAGAAGATCTCGTCAACCGACGTGTAAGACGTGCCGAAGCGCGCATTGAGCTCGCTCAGCGCCGCGGGGACCAGCTCCTCCAGCGTGTCCGCTTCCGTTTCAAACCGTTCGCAGCTCCACGCCAGCGTGTCCGCCATCTCCTGTTCGTCCGGCTCCCACAGCCCGTTTTGCAGCATGAAGACGCTCTGCAGCAGACGCGACGGGGCGAGTCCCCGTTCGGCCTCCTGCAGCGCGGCCTGCTGCTCGACGAACGCGTCGATCGCCTCGTCGATGCTGCCGTAGGGGCTGGCGCTCGTACTGTAGATCGGCACGAGGATCTGGGCGTGCTCCGGCTCGCTGCGCAGCACGACCGATTCGGCGAATTTCGCGTTGATCGCGGCGAAGCCCAGCGTTTTGAGCGTCGAGGGCAGCTCGACCGTGCGCGGCGTCAGCTCGCCAAACTCCTCGTCGGGAATGGCCGTGATCCCCTCTTCGACGACGATCTTTTTGACGCTGTCGATCCGCGTCCGCGCCGCGTCGGCGGCGCTCATGCCGTCGCACAGCGCATCCAGGTATTCCGCGATCGAGATGCCGATGGAGCCGATCTTTGTCGATTCGTCCTCGTCGACCGATTCGTAGACGTCCTCGACTGCGCCCGAGCCGCTGACGGTCAGCACGCCGTCGCTTGTGAGCGTCCAGACGACGCCCTCGCCGGCGGTTCCGTTCAGCACGACGCTGTCGTCCGCGGACGCGGCGAAAGCGGCGGTGAACGTCAGGATCGCGGCCAGCAGGATCGCGAGTGTTGTCTTCAAAGTTTTCATTTGTTCAAAACCTCCGTAAAAGTATGATGTCTGTATCGTATAGTATCATATCTGCGGATGAAAAGCAACGGCGCGGCCGTCTTTTTTTTGCCGGGTTCAGACGAATCCGAACAATTTCTGAAACAGGTTTCCGATCTTGAGGAAGAAGTTGCGGATCGCGTTGAGGACCTTCGCAAAGAAGCCGGTCTTGCCGCTCTCGATCCGGTTCGCGTCTTCGAATTCGGAATGCTGCGCGTCCATCCAGGAGATCATGCCGTTCGGGTAGGTGAACGTCACCTCGTTGTCATAGCCGTCCACGGTCATCACGTCGGGATAGGGCTTGCCGTCGATCGTGAAAAAGTCATAGTTGATCGTCTGGAAAACGCGGTGGTTCTCCCCGGCGAGCGAGCCGTCCGGGTTGCGCACCATATCGAAGGTGGACAGGCGGCAGTTCTCGGGGAGGGAGTTGTATTTGCGGATCAGCTGCCAGGTCGGCAGGATGGCCGTCGTATAGCTGACGATGGGGTCGAGCCAGCTGTCAAAGAGCCAGATCGACACGTCCCGCGCGGCCTTGACGTCGTTCGCGCTGCGCGTGCCCGTCGCCGACATGGGGAAGGCGCCTGCGAAGTATTCCGGATAGCGGGCGATCATGTTCCAGGTCATTTCTCCGCCGGCGGAGCAGCCGCCGATGTAAATGCGCGTGGTGTCGACGTTGGCGCTGTGCGCCGCGATGAAGTCGTCGATGCATCTGCGCAGCGGAACCAGCATCGAGGTGTTCCAGTACTGCACCTTGTTCTCGGGACAGCGCGGCAGCAGGATGAACGCGCCGCCGGCGCTCCAGCGCGCCTGCAGCTCGGCGCAGGACCAGTAGGCCATATCGCTGTCGGCCAGCTGCGAGCCGACGGCGGAGCCGTGGCCGATGCCGTGCAGGTAG
>ONWP01000104.1 GCA_900321595.1 uncultured Eubacteriales bacterium | reverse complement strand
GGCTTCTGCTACACACAGCTCACGGACGTGGAGCAGGAGCGAAACGGCATGTACACCTACGACCGCAGACCGAAATTCGATCCCGCGATCTTCAAGGCGATCAACGGGCAGAAAGCGGCCATCGAGGACGAATAAGCGAAGAATTAAGCGAAGCGGTCCCGCGGGGCCGCTTTTTCGTCGGATGCGTATCGAAAAACGCCGCTTCGAACAGAAAATATCGCCCGTTCGGACAGACGGCGATCGCTGTCCGCGTTCGCGCGTAATTGTGTCACAAATTGAAAAAATGACGATTTGTTTACAATTCATTCATGCATTAGTAATAAATCTGCTATGAGATTCTGATAAAATAGTATAAATTATCTCTTAACGTTTTTTATAAACTGGCCAGAACACAAAAAGGAGTGTGGTTTCGATGAAACGAAACGGGAGCACGAGGAAATGGCTTTCCGTTCTGCTGGCGGTAGCGATGGTGTTCGGCTACGCCGGGCTGTTCTCTTCACTGTCTGTTTTGGAAGCGGAAGCGGCGACGGATTATGCTTCTATTCGTCAGGCGGCGGTCGAAGGCGGCAGATTCCGCAATGATGAAAGGCTTCAGATCCATAACGTAGACAGCGGAACCAAGTTCGACTACGGCTATGCGGGGCTCAGCGTCTTATATACTTCGGGTGCTGAATACCGTAGAAGCTGGCAGGCGCAGCAACAGTTGTATAATGTCTCGACCGCGTCGATTGAAGTCGATCCGACATCGTATACCGATGTGTTCGACTACGGTATGCGAATCGAACTCTATATGGGAAACATGACTTCATGTGATGGCAACAGAGTGCGCTGGGGTGTGCAGCTTCACAACAAACCGGCAAACGGGCCCACTTACGGCGTATTGGGAAACAGTTATAACTCTGTCACTGCGACGTCCAGCAATGGAAAATCGTTGACATATACTTTGGTGAATGCTTCAAAAACTGCGATCTCCGGCTGTGAAACTTCGGGCGGCGATTGGACGCGCGACGCGACAAATTCCCCGGAGACAGCTTACGGTCCTTACAACTGGTATCTCAGCGGCCCGTGTCCGGAATCCGGGGACCAGGTCACGATCCGCGTAATCGCGATGACAGATACGGTCGCGCCGGGCTACCAGCACAACGTGCTTACCGCGTGGATCGATCTGACAATCAAAGGCAAATGCGCGCATACAAACGGCTGGACGAGCCACACCTCCGGCGCGAGTCTTTACTATACCTGTAATGACTGCGGCGAGCGGATGGATTCGGAGTGCCCGATTACGAGCCTGACCGCGCTGCCGGTAACAGCCGGCTCGACATTGACATCGGGAACGGTCTATCACGTCGCGAGCAATACGACGATCAACGGCGCGGCGAATCAGAACGGTCTGATCGTCGCGGATAACGCGGTTGTCGTGCTGTCGATCCCAGCAGGCGTCACTTTGACTGTGAAAGGCGGCGCCGGGTCGGCGAACACCGGCGGCAAGGCCGGAATCTACGTCCCGCCGTCATCCAAGCTGATAATCACCGGCGGCGGAACCCTGAACGCGACCGGCGGCAACGGTGGAGACGCGAGCAAAGGCAGTAATGGTACGAACGGCTGGGTCAACAAATCGTCCGAGTATTGGCAAGCTGGTAGCGGCGGTGCCGGCGGTAAAGGCGCCGGCGGCGGTGGCGCAGGAATCGGCGGCAACGGTGGCTCTGGCGGCGCCGGCGGAAGCGGCGGTGCGGCGGACGGCTCTGAGGATCTTAATAAGAGAAATGAGAAAAAATGCCATGCTGGAAGTGCTGGTTCTGCTGGTGGCAATGGTGGAACGTGCGGTATCGTTTATTCGATAAGCGGCGTAACGATCAACGCGACGGGCGGCACGAAAGGAAGCGCCGGCGCAAAGGGCACCGGCGGCGCGAGCGGCGATGATTCCGGTTCCGGCTGGTACTATGACTACTCCTGCTCCGGCGGCGGCGGAGGAGGCGGCGGCGGTGCCGGCTCCAACGGCGCATCAATCGGTGGCGGCGGTTACGGCGGCGGAGGAGGAGGCGGCGGCGCTTCCGGCGGCAGATCATACTATAGGCACGACCGCAAGACCGGCACCGGTTACGGCGGCGGCGGCGGTGCAGACGGCGGCGCAACCGGCGATGCAGGCGCATCGTGGGGCGGCCGAGATGATTACAACGCATCCGGCGGCAGCGGCGGCGTACACGGTTCTGCCGGCGGAAACGGTACCTATGTGAATAATTTGAGCGTCACAGACTCGCGGATCGCATTCTGTGTGACGCGTTTCGCGTTCCTGAATAAGCAGGACGGCACCAATACCGCTTCTGTGCAGAAGGTAACGATCGGGCACGCCATGCCGACGATCACCCCGCCGACGCGAACGGGTTACACCTTCGAGGGGTATTTCAGCGCGAAAAACGGCGGCGGCACGAAATACTATAATGCCGACGGCACGAGCGCGCACGCGGCGGACTTCAATACCGGCGAGCTTTACGCGCACTGGACACCGGTGAAGTACACGATCACGTACATGGACGGCGATAAGCTGCTGTATACGCAGGATTACTATTATGAAGACAGCGTCGTGATCCACGGCGCGGCGACAAAAACCGGCTACACATTCGTGAGATGGAATCTGAGCGCGGCAACCGGCAACTGGACGCAGGGCTATGACGCCGGATGGAATGCGGGCATTCATCAATACGGCAACCCCATTTTTATCGCGAAGTGGACGGTCAACCAGTACACCGCGACGTTCTATGACGAGAACGGGACGACGGTCCTTGGCACGAGCACGGTCGATTACGGCACGAAGCCGGCGGCGCCGGCCGATCCGGCGAAGGCCTATGACGCTTCGAATCACTACACGTTCGCCGGATGGAAAAACGGTTCGACGACCTATTCCGCGGCGAATATCCCGAACATCGGCGCTGCCGACGTGAGCTATACGGCGGTGTACACCTCCGCCGCGCACACATACGGCAATTGGACCGACGACGGCGCGTCGCAGCACAAAAAGACCTGCTCCTGCGGACATACCGTCACCGCCGCGCACAACTGGAACGGCGGCGTTGTGACGACCGCGCCCGGGTGTGTGACCGAGGGCGTGAAGACGTTCACCTGCGTCGACTGCGGCAGGACGCGGACGGAGGCGATCGGCGCGCTGCAGCACGACTGGAACTACGCCGGCGCGAGCTACGCGTGGACAGGCTACACCGCCTGCACCGCGACGATCCCCTGCTCCAGATGCGCCGAGACGAAGACCGAGAACGCGACGATCACGAGCGCCGTCACCGTGACGGCCGACTGCGTGACCGAGGGCAAGAAGACCTATACCGCGACGTTCGCTTCGGCCGGTCTGGCAACGCAGACGGCGATCGAAAACCTCGGCAAGGATCCCGCGCGTCACGCGAGCGCCCTGACCGCGATCGCGGCGAAGGCCGCGACCTGCGAGGAGAGCGGCAACAACGCCTATTGGTACTGCGCGAGCTGCGGCAAATACTTCTCTGACGCGTCCGGTCTGACTGTGACGACCGCGGCGGAGCAGACGATCCCCGCGACGGGGCACGCCTGGGGCGACTGGACGCGCCTTGACGACGACAGCCACAAGCGCGTCTGCGCGAACGACGCAAATCACGTCGAGACCGCGCCCCACAGCTGGGACGGCGGCACGGTGATCACGCCCGTGACGCAGACCACGCCCGGCGTGACGCGCTACACCTGTACGGTTTGTCACGCCACAATGGATGTGCAGACCGTGTACGATCCGAACAGCACGATCCCGTCCGACGCGCTGCTGGGACGCTTCTTCTCGACGAGCAACGTCTGGTATGACGCGGCGAACGATTACAATTACGTCCAGTGGCAGGTCGGCGATTATCCCGCCTACAGCGAGCAGCTCGGCATGACGTATTTCAACGGGATGTACGTCCGGCTCTCCAACGAGGCCATGCTCAGCGGCATCACGCGGGACACGGGTCTGACGATCTCCTTCAACTACAGACCGAATTTCACCGGCGATCACAGACACATCGTCTCGATCGGCAAAAACGCCTACGGCGGCAGCGTCAACGATCACCTCTTCATCTCGGGCGCGACCTGCCATAACAGCGCCGGCTGCTTCCCGATCGTCAAGTGGGTCAACGGCAGCGGCGCGGAGACGATCAACGCGTATCCCGCCGGACTGACGCCGCAATTCGGCTTCGAGTACAACATCATTGTCACCTTCGACAAGGATCGCGGCGTCGAATTCTACGTCGACGGCAAGAAATATGATACGGTCTATGTCGGCAGCGACCTGAACGGACAGCTCGGCAACGTCCGCGCGTTCCTGGACGCGGCTGCCGGCTACAAGCAGAACTACGTCGGCGCGTCCCGCTGGACGGACGACGCGAAGCTCGAGGGCTACCTGAGCGACCTGCGGTTCTACGGCGTCTCCATGGTTGCCGCGCAGGCGGGCAACCTCGCCGCAGATATGGCCGGCGCGTCGTTCGACCTGACGAAGCCGAGCTTCAACGCGGTGGCGTACCATTGTCAGGATCCTGCGACCGGCACGAAAAACTGGCAGAATTTCGGAAATCCGAATTACGATGAACTTGTGTACGGCGTTTACGGCGACGCGTACCGCAACCTCGCTTATGCGCCGTATGACGACACGCAGTGGGTCGAAAAGGAGTGGCACAACTGCTATACGACCCTCGCGACGCCGTCGAGCGTCGTCATGGTCTACGACGGCGTTCCCGGCCATGAGCCGATGAGCCCGATCATGATGCAGCTCAAGGGCAACGGCAGCAACGGTCCGCGTGCGGTCGACTATCTGGCTGTCGATGAGGACGTGCCCAGCCTCGTCTTCCGTCGTCAGTGGGCGGGCTATATGGATGAGAGCAACGGCGGCTATACGCAGTGGCCGGACGACAGAACCGGACGCAACAGCGTCTGGGAGAACAGAAACAGCTACATCAATTATCAGGTCCGCGACAGAAACGATCTGCACCGTCTTCAGACGGAGAATCAGTCCAACAAAAACACGCGCCGCGACTACGGCAACGCGTTCGTCTACGTCGGACAGGGCAACAATACCAGCTATTACGAGAAGTTTTCGCAGACGAAGCTGCATTATTCGCATACCTGGTACGGATCGTCGACGCAGGTTGATAACGAGAAGATCCCGACAATGGGCGATATCTACGTCCTGAACTACAAGCCCGCCTACGAGATGCTCGACGGGGCGCTGGCGACTTACAACAGCGAGATGCTCGGCAAAGCGTGGATGTACACCGAGGATTCCTACGCGCAGGCGCTCTTCACGCTGCGCCGTCTGTCGCTGTGCAGCCCGAACCGGTACGATTACACGGGACGCGGCGTCGATGCCGCGACGCGGCTGTGCGCCGCGGCGATCGATCAGGTCGTGGACGATCAGATCAACCTCGTCAGAAAACAGTATACCGTGCATTTCGACGCGAACGGCGGCGCGGGCTCGATGGAAGATCAGGGCTTCACCTGCGGCACCGCGCAGAATCTCAATCCGAACGCGTTCTCCCGCACCGGCTTTACCTATGAGGGCTGGACGTTCGAGGGCAGAACGCTCGCCGACGGGCAGTCTGTCGACGGCACCCGCGGCAACACGCTCAGCGTGACCAACGGCGCGACGGTCAATCTGCCCGCGAAATGGCGGCTGAATCCGATCACGGTCTTCGCGCAGGACAGCCGGTCGCTGACGATCGCGCGCGCGACCGCGGAACCGGTCGCGTCCGTAACGAAGGACGACGGGACGGTCGGCACATTCGGCGTGTCGAACGGCGACATCACCTACGTCGCCGGCAATGAAGCCGTGACCGGCGTCGAGACGGCGAAATTCACGGTGGACGGCTATGAAGCGACGGTGAACGTCGTTCCCGCGGCGGTTGTGTACTACGACGACAG
>ONWP01000128.1 GCA_900321595.1 uncultured Eubacteriales bacterium | reverse complement strand
CTCGCGCATCTCCTGCAGCTCGGCGTAGATCTTCTCCTTGCGGGAGCCGGAATAGTTGTCGAACTGATAGGCGATCGACGCCAGGAAGTTGCCGATCACGCCGAAGAGAACAAACATCAGGTAGATCCCGCGCAGCGTATTCTCACTCTGCTGCGGACGGACCTCCTCTCCGCTTTTGTCCGTATAATTCGGCAGGTAGCCCAGACGCCCGAAGGCGATGTTGTAGATATTCGTGCGGATGAT
Organism: uncultured Eubacteriales bacterium; assembly: GCA_900321595.1. GTDB lineage: Bacteria > Bacillota > Clostridia > Oscillospirales > Acutalibacteraceae > UBA1081. The sequence goes on along the minus strand of ONWP01000128.1, from coordinate 5,019 downwards.
ATTGAACACATTGCCGAGCATGCTCTGAGTCGCGGTGATGAAGCCCTCCGCGTGGATCGGCCGGCCGAAGCGCTTCTGCGCGTACCACTCCATGTAGTCTGTGGAGTCGCCGACGACGATCTTTTTCGACGCGCTGATCGCGTTGTTCGGCATTCCGGCAAAGCCGACGAGAAGCCCGATGACCCAGCGCAGACGGTTCATCTTCGCCGACGAGAAGCGCAGCCCCAGCAGTCCCATGATCGCGTAAAACACGCCTGTATACGCGAACCCGCCGGAAAGCACGGTCCGCGCCGAGAAGTGATTTCCCAGGAACGGGACCGCAAGCAGGCCGACGTACGACAGCGTGCCGCTGACGATATCGATGATCGCCTTGAGCTTGTAATCGCCCAGCACGTCCTCATAGATGTACGGCAGGAGCGTGTAGGACATCTGACGGAGCTGCTCGAAGAACGTCGCGATCTCGGTGATGATGAACGTCCGGTTGTGCAGAACGGAAACGATCGTCTGGCGGTCCCAGGCGAGCCGCTGCTTCTCGGTCCGCGCCGTGACGCGGATCTTCTCGTTCAGCGTGAAATACGGCGCGTACATCAGCGTCACGCCGACAACGCAGAAGACCAGCGCCGCGTAGAAGTAGAATTTCTGCTGCTTCGCCGCTTCCTTCGTCGAGCCGACGAGGATCGGGATCAGCCAGCCGGGGAGCATCGAGCCGAGGCTCGCCGCCAGCGTACCGACCGTGTAGAAATTCTTGCGGTCCTTCGCGTTGTTCGTCATGCGCAGGCTCAGCGTGTTCAGCGACGCGTCGTAGAACGCGTCCGCGATGTTGAAGATCAGGTGGAACACCATCATCCAGATGAAGTTCCGGAACGGATCCTGCGTCGGCACCACGAAAAGCAGCAGCGACGAGATCGCGAACGGGATCGGCATCGTCCCGGTGAAGATCTTCGTCGGCGTCTTTTTGCCCGGCGGGGTCGGCGTGTCCAGCGCGTAGCCGGAGACCGCCGCCACGACAAAGCCCAGCGCGAGCGCGACGTTGCTGTAGATCGTGATGTGATTCGCCCGGATCCGCATGAACGACCGGAAGAATTTATCCGCGAACGTGCCGATGCTGTCCTGCCCCATGCAGTTGCCGAAAATGCCGCCGCAGTAGCCGAGCTGTTCCTTCATCGTGAAGCTCGGGTTCGGGGGGAAGAAACGCTCTTTCAATTGTTTGATGCCCGCCATCAAGGATCCCTGCCTTTCTGCGCGTTTTTATGCATTCCTTCATCAATATAACAAAAATCCGGCTGTTTTGCAAGGTTTTTCTTTACAAAACGACAAATAAAGATATAATAAATGTGAACGCGCGCTGCCGGAACCATTTCCGCACGCGGAGACGGCCGGCCGCGCGGATGAGGAGCTGTTTTCATGGAAAATACAAAAGAATACCGGCTTTCCTTTACGGAGAAGGCAAAGGAGATCGTATCCCGTATGACGCTCGCGGAAAAGATCGAACTGATGGCGGGCGACGAGACGCCCCGCTCGAGCATGGGCGGCGGCGATTACAACGTCCGCCCCTACACCGCGGGCGGCTGCGCGCGGCTCGGCGTGCCGCAGATGAAATTCTGCGACGGGCCGCGGGGCTGCGTCAGCGGCCGGGCGACCTGTTTTCCCGTCACCATGGCGCGGGGCGCGACCTTCGACCCCGAGCTGGAGGAACGGGTCGGCCGGGCGATCGGCAAAGAGATCCGCGCCGTCGGCGGCAACTTCTACGGCGGCGTTTGTCTGAACGTGCCGTACAACCCCGGCGCCGGCAGGAGCCAGGAGGTCTACGGCGAGGATCCGCACCACATCGCGAAGATGGGCTGCGCGCTGGTGCGGGGCGTTCAGCGGGAAAACGTGATCGCCTGCATAAAACACTTCGCGTTCAACTCCATGGAAAACGCCCGGTTTTACGTGAACGTCACGGCGGACAAGCGCGCCGAACGGGAGATCTTCCTTTACCAGTTCCGCAAATGCGTCGAGGCCGGCGCGGCGGCCGTCATGAGCGCGTACAACCGCTATCAGGGACATTTCTGCGGCAGCAGCCGCTACCTGCTGCGCGATGTGCTCAAGGGCGAATGGGATTTCGACGGCTTCGTGATCAGCGACTTTTTCTTCGGGACGCACTCGACGGCGAAATGCATCGACGCCGGTCTGGATATCGAGATGCACATGCGCAAATACTATCAGCCGGCGCTGATCCGGGCGGCGCTCAGGCGCGGCCTGATCACCGAGGCGCAGATCGACGAAGCGGCGCTGCGGATCGTCCGGACGCTGCTGGCCTTCGACGCGGCCGGGGACGGCGACGAATATGACGAGGCGCTGATCGCCTGTGACGCGCATGTCGCGCTCGCGCGCGAGGTCGCCGAAAAATCCGTCACGCTGATCAAAAACGACGGTCTGCTGCCGCTGGACGTGAAGACCCATCGCCGGATCGCGCTCGTGGGCGACCTCTGCGACACAGAAAACATCGGCGATCACGGCTCCAGCATGGTGCGGCCGCCCTACGTCGTCACCCTGCGGCAGGCGATCGAGCGCAATTACCCGGAGGTCAAATTCGATTATATCCCGACCAAAAAGGCGAAGCTGTTCGCCTCCGTCATCAAAAACGCCGACGCCGTGATCTTGATGTGCGGCTGCGCCCACGGGGACGAGGGCGAATATATCTTCACCATCGGCGGCGACAGAAAGGACCTCGGCGTCCATAAGGAAGAGGCGGAAATGATCCGTCTGGCAGGGTCGCTCAATCCGAACACCGCCGTGATCGTCACCGGCGGCAACATGATCCGCGTGCACGAGTGGCAGGACGACGTCGCCGCCATCCTGATGGCGTATTACCCGGGCATGGAGGGCGGCAGCGCGCTGGCGGATATCCTGTACGGCAAGGTCAACCCCGGCGGCAAGCTGCCCTTCGTGATCGGTCAGCGCGACGCGGATTTCCCGCAGCTCAACTGGCACGCGCCGCATGCGCGTTACGGCTATTACCACGGCTACCGGAAGCTCGACAAGGAGGGCGTCGCCTGCGACTATCCGTTCGGCTTCGGACTTTCGTACACGCGGACGGCGCTCACGGACGTCCGGCTGGAAAGCTGCGACGCGGAAAAAGCGGTCTTCGCCGTCACCGTGACGAATCTCGGCGCGCGCGACGGCTCCGAAACGCCGCAGCTTTACGTCGGCTTCCGCGGCAGCGCGGTGGACCGGCCGGTGCGGATGCTGGTCGATTTCCGGCGGGTCTATCTGGCGGCGGGCGAGAGCAAAACCGTCCGGCTGACGGCGCGGCGGGACGATCTGGCGTATTACGACGCGCAGAAGGCCTGCTTCGTGCGGGAGGATATCGACTTCGACGCGTATATCGGCACGGATGAGCGCGCCGCGGCCCAAACGGCGATCCCCTTCCGCTTCGCGCCGGAGCGGGCGAAGTAATTCAATCAACAGAAAACCGGAACGACGGCCTTTCCCTCGCTGTCGTTCCGGTGTTTTTTGGATGATCGTTTTCTATTTTTTCTTCATGCGCCGCACCGCGAAGATCGCCAGCGCGACCGAGAAGATGAAGCCGGCCGCGGCGATCAGCAGGATGCCGTTCGCGGTCCGGGGCCGGATGTCCGTCATGCACAGGACACAGGAGCCGAAGAACAGCACACAGGCCCGCAGGACGACGCCCAGCGTATCGATCAGCGTGGGGATGTAATCCGCGGGGCACAGGATCATGCAGAAGCCGGCGAACATCAGGATGATCGACGTCATGATCGACGTGCGTTTGAGCTTGTTCAGACTTTGAAACAAATAACGACAAGTCAAGTTGTTTTTTAACTGAAGTCAATATCTTCTGGTTTTTCCGTTTTCTTGAAAAAAATTTCCCAAATTAACGCATCAATTATCAGAGTTCTGTTCGTTTATTATCAGGATCGCGAAAATTGCGCGTTGCAATCGACACCGCGAGTTGATAACATAAAATATGCCGTTCATCCCGGCGCGGAAGCATCCGTGCGCGTGAACGGCCAAAATCGTTTGAGGTGAACAACATGGATGAAAAAGCTTTGAAGGCGCAGGCGGAAGCGCTGGTCGAGAAGGTCAAAGCGCTCGTCAAAGAGGGCAACGTCTCCCGCGTGATGCTCAAAAGAAAGGGCGAAACGCTCGTCAATCTGCCCGTGAACGCCGGGATCCTCGGCGCGGTCGTCGGCCTGTCGGCGGCGCCGTTCGCCGTGCTGTCCACGGCGCTCGTCTCGTTCGGTCTGGACTGCGAGCTGGAAGTCGAAAAAAAGGACGGCTCGGTGATCAACCTGAATGAGACGCCCGTCGGCGAAAAGCTCGAAGGCGTCAAGGACGCCTTCGAAGCCAAGGTAAAGGAGCTCGTCGGCAAGGACGCGGCCGACCCCCCGGCGGAAAACGCCTGAACACACACAAGCCCCGCAGCAGCCCCGTCGAAACCGGCGGCGGCTGTTTTTTCGCGCACAACACTGCGGGAAGGCCGTCTTTTTGATCGACTTGTCGCATGAATGCGTCAGGTCGAAGTCGAACCCGTTTTTTTGATTGACGCCTTGTATTTTCGGTGCTATATTTCAAATGATGAAGCTCGGCGTCGCGCCCAAAAAGAAACAATACCGGCTGACGCCGGCATCATTTCACAAACAAACACTATTTCAATCCACTTCGAAACAACGTGGTTTCGAGGACAGGTTATAGTATATCACACATTCGCGTAGGAATCAAGGCGAAACAGCTCGTCGAACATGTGCCGGCCGTTGCATAGTTTATCACCCATTCGCATAGGAATCAAATCTGCTTTTCAGAAACATACACTGAAAAATTTTTATTGACAATGACGCGACGGCGTGATATACTGCAAATGCATTCTTAGAAGAACAGGAGGAAAACCATTTGATTGCGCACAAACGAGAAGACGGGCAGGAACAGAGTATCCAGGAGCATCTGGAAGGGACTGCTGCGCTGGCGCGGGCATTCTCGGATGCTTTCGGTGCCGGTGACTTCGGTGAACTGGTT